>NZ_DF978437.1:0-59077 GCF_002897135.1 Nostoc cycadae WK-1
GAATCAAATTTTTCGTGAATTGGTATAACCTCCCAGGTTCTCCAATATCCACTTTGACAGAAAGTGTATCCTTAAACCCTTGGCTGAATTGCTCAAAAGATAGTTGACTAGCGGCACCATTATTTGACCAGTCTAAATAAGCGCTTTTATAGTCTTGATGATTAATAGCGTTGTAATAGTGACGAATCACTTTAACAGCTTGTTTTTGACTGTCTTGAGTTGTGATAGAAGCAGACACTTGCTGCGAAAATACTTGAGTATTTTTATAACTTTGAGTCTCATCTGCAACATCTTGTTGATTATTGGTAGTAAAGTTTACAGCCTTACTAAGATCAAAAGAGGGTTGTTTTTCACTTTGTAGACTAAGAGATGCACTACAAGCTGTCATCGTCATAGATACTAAACCTATAAGCAATAATGATTGATATTGCTTGGTGTGGTTGATATTTCTCTCAACTATGGAAGATATGCTCATAGTTAATAAACCTAATTACTGAGTTAGAGGTCTTTATTTATTTAGACGCATACAATTTAATTATTGTTCTTTCATCAGGTTGAATAATATATAAAACGCGCTCAGGCCAAGATACAGCTTTTAAGAACAAAGCCATATTATCAAGGCTTTTCCAGCTTTTCAACCTTCATCCTCATGTTTATCCAGTAAGATTAATGACTAGATACTAATCTGAGTCCTAGTACACCAGCCAAAATTAAGCCAATGCAAATAAAACGCTTTACAGAAGCAGGTTCACCAAATAAAATTACCCCTAACAAAGCCGTACCTATTGCCCCTATTCCAGTCCAAACAGCATAAGCAGTACCTACTGGTAGTGTGCGTAGCGCTATCGATAAAAAGAAAAAGCTCAACATCATACAAACAACTGTGGGAATACTGAAAACCAGCTTCGTAAAGCCTTGAGAATATTTCAGCCCAATAGCCCAGACAATTTCTAATAAACCTGCAACCACCAGATACACCCATGCCATTGTTTATTCTCCTGTACCTTCAGCAATTACAAATGTCAATTCCTTAACAATATTTTCTTATAATAAATATTAGTAAATATTGCATTGATGGCGATCGCAGATTCGCGGTAAGCTAATAGTAAATATTTGGATAAGCACCAGTCATACTAATTAGCAACGTCGCTATTTGCAGCAAATACTTTTATCTATAAATATTCATAAATAAAGAATACCCGCTAACTGCAAAAATAAAAAAGATAATTGCCGAAAAAATTACTACATCTCTAACTATAAATAAAATCCAGCTTTTTTTAAGCTCTTGTTTAAACTGAAGTTCTCGTAGCTGGCGCTCAAGTTCGGCATCAGCTGAAGACTGTTTATTTATTGCTGATATTACTAAGGGATTTTGGCCTTTACTAGCAATGATTTGGGATAAATCTTTCACATCTGTCATGTTATTAGATGCCCACAATTTGAGTTTCCAGGTTATCGTGATCATCTACAATCCAAAGATGTTTGCCTTTTTGCTTGGCTTCTAAAGCTACTTCTAAGAGTGCGATCGCTTTTAGTAGTACCTCCACATGATCTCCATGTAGCTGCTGTGCAAGATTATTTATGGTTTCGTACAATTCTGGTGATAATTCTAACTCTATTTGAATTCGTTGCGGTTGATTTTGTGCAGCCATTCCTGTAAACACTCTGCAAAAGGAGGTTTTTTGGTACTTGCAGTCATAGCGATCGCTATGCCCATTGATGAGTCAAGATAATTATCAGCGACAACTAAATGTCATCTCTATAGATTCTACCTACTTAACACTCAGCGTTAAATACAGCAGCCTTGTTTCAACAACAATTATTTATCTCTAACTACTTATTATACTGACAATTAAAGCACCAAGTTACCCTATGATATAGAAGTAATTTTTCATTTGTTCTTACTTCTCAAAGCGTCAACAATAATTTCTGAAGACAAGTTGCTACTGTTTTGCTATAGAGAGACTAACCTCAACAAAAAGGCTGACGCTCTTATATGTTGTCACAAATTTGCTAATTCTCTCGCTAATCGGTCTGCACTTGATATTATCTCACCCTCAATCAATCTTCTCTGATTGGTAATTCACCTACGAGTATTTCTGGAACTTAGTAATGAAGAAATTAATTAAAGGTCTGCGTGAATTTAAATCTAGCTATTTTTCGACGCACCAAGAACTATTTGAGCAACTCTCGCATGGTCAAAAACCTAGGGTATTATTTATCACTTGTTCCGATTCACGTCTTGACCCAAATTTAATTACACAAGCTCAGGTAGGTGAATTATTCGTGATTCGCAATGCAGGCAATATTATTCCACCCTATGGGGCAACTAATGGCGGGGAAGGTGCCACGATTGAATATGCAGTAGAAGCTTTAGGAATTCAGCAAATTATTGTCTGTGGCCACTCTCATTGCGGCGCGATGAAAGGACTAATGAAATTACAAGGTCTGAGGGAGGATTTGCCACTTGTTTATGATTGGCTCAAATATGCAGAAGCAACTCGTAGGCTAGTTTTAGACCACTACAGTCACTACCAGTCTGAAGAACTGTTAGAGATTATGATTGCCGAAAATGTTCTAACTCAAATTGAAAATTTACGGACTTATCCAGTAATTCACTCCAAGCTTTACCACGGCCAACTTAAAATTTATGCTTGGGTTTATCAAATAGAGTCAGGAGAAGTTTTAGCATACGATCCCGATAAACACGCCTATGTCTTACCTCAAAGTCAGCTGACCGAATCAGACACAGAAGATCCCATCCTCAATCAATTTCCAAATTGTGATATGGCAATTCGTTCTCCTCACAACCAAGGAGTAGCATCTGAAAACTTCCCGATACCTCATCTTTCTCCAGAGCAAAGAGAGCGAATTTACCGCGGTTCAAATCATTCAAATTAATCAAGGCTGGCACGATATAGCAGAATTCAGAATCCAGAAGTAAAACAGCCAATTCTGGATTGTGGCTTGCATAAGTATATTTTTTGGCAGCAGCACAACTAGCAGAATACGTTGCAGCGATCGCAATTTTAACCCACAGCTAGTCTCTAAAGAAATTGCGATCGCTCATACAACAGCACAATTGAACCAATTACCAGAAATTTCACAAGCAAATTATTCAATGGGTGAATTACTACGGTTGTTCCAGCAGAAAGTTTGACACCGGAATTATCTGTAGCAACAGTAATTAAATTATACCCTCTCCCAACACAGCATTCACTACCATCTCAATAACTCACTCACATCATTGATTTTTTATATTCCAGTCATCTGGTGATAGAAAAATCATGGCAGTTTTTCAGTGTGTACATACTTTTTATGCTCAAGAGAATGGTAGTAATTTTAACAAACTTTACTTAAGTAATGAATAACAAATTTTACTCAATCTTCAACGATAAACCACTGACATCAAAAGAGACTAAAGAGAAAATTAAATATAGATGCAACAAAATGCAGAACACCATTATTTTCGTTATCCAAAAAGCCAGGGACTCTGACTGATTTTTTATGCGGATATTAATTTACTCATACAACTACTATCCAGAACCAATTGGTATTGCCCCGTTGATGACAGAATTAGCAGAAGGCCTGGCCAAGCGTGGGCATGAAGTGCGGGTTGTAACTGCTATGCCAAATTATCCTGAACGCCAAATTTACGAGGATTATCGGGGCAAATTTTACCTGAATGAGTACAAAAATGGTGTTCAAATCCAACGTAGCTATGTTTGGATTCGGCCACAACCGAATCTGTTAGATCGGATAATGCTAGATGCTAGTTTTGTTGTGACAAGTTTTTTGCCTGCTTTACTTGGCTGGCGACCAGATGTAATTCTCTCAACGTCACCATCTTTACCTGTATGCGTACCTGCGGCTTTGCTGGGATGGTTACGCGCTTGTCCGGTAGTACTCAATCTTCAAGACATCTTACCAGAAGCAGCCGTTCATGTAGGCTTACTGAAAAATAAATTTCTCATCAAAGTATTTGCCGCATTAGAAAAATTTGCTTACCATTCCGCCTCAAAAATTAGCGTTATCGCTGATGGGTTTGTCGAAAATTTGCTGTCCAAGGGTGTAGAGGCAGATAAAATAGAGCAAATTCCTAACTGGGTTGATGTCAATTTCATTCGCCCTTTACCTAAAGAAAACAATCCGTTCCGTAATACACACAATCTTAATGGTAAGTTTGTAATCCAATATTCTGGAAACATTGCACTAACTCAAGGTTTAGAAACAGTAATTCAAGCTGCCGCCGCATTACGTGATATTACAGACATAGCGTTTGTGATTGTTGGTGAAGCAAAAGGTTTACAACGATTGCAGCAATATTGTTTAGAATGTGGTGCAGATAATGTGTTGCTACTGCCATTTCAACCGCGTGCAGAATTACCACAGATGTTAGCTGCGGCTGACGTTGGTTTAGTCGTACAGAAGAAGAATGTGATATCTTTCAATATGCCGTCCAAAATCCAAGTTTTGCTGGCCAGTGGTCGGGCATTAATCGCTTCTGTACCTGAAACTGGCACCGCAGCAAGAGCCATCAGACAAAGTGGTGGCGGAGTTATCGTTCCACCAGAAGATGCCCAAGCTTTAGCAGCAGCTGTTTTAGAACTTTATAAACACCCAGAAAAAGTGAAAACTCTGGGCTATAACAGCCGTCAATATGCTATGGAGCAATATGCTTTTGAGCAAGCCTTAAATCACTATGAGGCTTTGTTTGAATCAGTAACATCTGATAACCAAGTAATGGAAGCGAAAGTAGTTTCAAAACAAGAAGTGTAGTTAAAAATACGCTGACTACGGTCAAAAGTCAATTATGGCTCATCAGAAAAGTCTGCGTTGAAAAACTTACTATCTTTCATGCGCTTGAATGAAGACTGGCAAATATCATGGGTGCTTTAGTTTAATCGATGATTTCAAGCGCACAACAGCCAAATATGCTATGTGAACAAGCTGAGTTTGATGATGATTCAGTAGGGGCAGAATCGTTCCAACTCATACTTTAGGCAGAATATTTAAGATCTTACGATTCTAATGGAGAAATTATTCGCTACAATTCTTGGTAAAAGTTTACTGCTTGATTAATGAGGCCGCTTTAGCTACTAGCTATTTGGGCTGATTTTTAGTTGCAATCCACACAGTCAATTGTGAACTAACTACATTAACAGGCGTTTTTTTGTTAGTATTCAAAAAAACAGTTGTTGTTCAATTGTTGTTGGTGAGTAATTATAAAATAAAAGGGATCAAGCACCTGAGGTTTAATGTCTGATTATATCCAAGGAAATCTCCCGTTACAATCTGTGTCGGAGAAAAATAGTCCACTCAAAAGCCTAGATACAGGTATGAAAGATTTGAGTGGGCAATTAGCTATGACTGTTGCTGAAGCAGCATCAGACCGCAAAGCAGGAGAGATTTTGGTACTAAGGGTAGCCGATGTATCTTACCTAGCAGATTATTTTGTGATGATGACGGGCTACTCTAGGGTGCAAGTCAGGGCGATCGCCCAAGCCATAGAAGATAAAGTAGAGACGGAATGGCAACGTCCTCCCTTACGCACAGAAGGCAAAGCTGAAGGAAGTTGGGTGTTGCAAGATTACGGCGATGTGATCGTTCACATCATGATGCCTAAAGAACGGGAGTTTTATAATTTAGAAGCGTTCTGGGTGAATGCAGAACGTATTGCCGTTCCAGAAGCTGATGAGGGTGGGGGTAAGCCAATATGATGAGGTCTTCGGTTTCCAATTGCCCGGTTCCCACAGACCAACAACCACTTAATGAGTACGAAGAATTAAAAACTGCCTGGCTATTTCGTGATTGCACTTTAAATTGGCGGGAATACATCACGAATATTGCTTGGATTTGGGGTTATTCCTGGTTAGTCTCCGGGCCAGTAGCCGCAGCCAGCTTTCCACCACAAAAATATATTGCTCATTTTTTCCTCTGTGGAACTGCGGGGGCAAGTCTGAGTGTAATTTTTGTATTAGTGCGTATGTACTTAGGCTGGCGTTATATCCGCGATCGCCTCTACAGCAAGACTGTATTTTATGAAGAGTCAGGCTGGTATGATGGTCAAACCTGGGTAAAACCTCAAGAAGTTTTAACTCGCGATCGCTTGATTGTGACCTATGAAATCAAGCCGATTCTGCAACGGTTACAATTTACCTTTGCTGGCTTGGCGGGAATGTACCTAATTGGTACTATAGTTTGGCATTTGTTTTAAATAGTCATTGGTCATTAGTCCTTGGTCAAGAGTAAAAAACAAATGGCATAGTGACAAATAATAAAAAGAGATAAATTTTAACCCATGACAATGGGAAAACGAACTCAAGCCACAGTACTGGAAGTCCGGCTACTACGGGAAGGCATCATAGAATCGCGGCATATAGTCCAAGCTGTTGTATGCGATGATAGGGGACGAGTTTTGTCCGTTGCTGGTAACGCTGAAACGGCGACATTTGTCCGTTCAGCGCTCAAGCCCTTTCAAGCACTAGCTGTCACTACCACCGGCACACTAGAACGCTATGATCTGAGCGATCGCGATTTAGCAATTATTGCCAGTTCTCATAAAGGCACAATAGAGCAAGTCAGACAGGTATTTAACATCCTTTGGCGTGCTGATGTTGATCCAACGGCTCTGCAATGCCCGATTCCTCAAGGTAAGCGCAGTCCCCTGCAATATAATTGCTCTGGTAAACATGCTGGAATGTTAGCAGTTTGCCAGCAACGCCATTGGCCTTTAAATAACTACTTAGATCGTAAGCACCCCATACAGCAGTTAATTTTAGGCAAAGTCGCAGAGTTGTTGCGAATGCCGGCTGAAGAATTTATCAGCGCTCATGATGACTGCGGTGTACCTACCTATCTCATGCAACTAGGTCAAATGGCATCTTTGTATGCTCTACTAGCAGCTAGTAGCAATTTGGATATGGAGCGCATTATTCGTGCTATGACTCATCATCCTGTCTTGGTTGCAGGAGATGGAGAATTTGATACTGAATTGATGCGTTTAGCGCCTGGAGAAGTAGTCAGTAAAGCTGGTGCAGAAGGCGTGCAGTGCATCGGTAGACTAGGTGAAGGTATGGGATTAGCAATCAAAGTTATGGATGGAGCAAAACGCGCTAAATATGCCGTAGCTATTCACCTACTGCAACAAATGGGTTGGATTAGCCCCAGTGCCGCAGAAACCCTAGCAGAAAAGTTTATGACCTTCGGGAAATACACGCGTTTAGAGGTTGTTGGAGAATTATCGCTGTTATAGTTGTCAAACTCTAGACTTTGGGTTATACTAGAAAAGTCAAGAGCGACGCGGGATAGAGCAGCCTGGTAGCTCGTCGGGCTCATAACCCGAAGGTCAGTGGTTCAAATCCACTTCCCGCCACCAAATAAAAAAAGCCCTGTAGAATGCAAAAACTACAGGGTTTTTTGTTTAAATATTTGTCAATGGAGATAAAGCTGGTGATATACCAGAGTCAGCAATCGTTATTTATGCTCTCAAGTGTAGTTAGGGAGTTTTAAGAGCAGTTGGCGATCGCCTACCTGACGATCTAGTATTTGACGTAGGGGAAACTTAACTAAAATCTATGTTAAATATGCTGGGTTAGATGAGTCTTCTCTTCTGGTAAGCTAATCGTCATTTAAATTGCATCATTTTCATGGTAATAAAAGCTGCAAACCCTCTCCCTTGCTCCCTACCCCCTTGCGGCCTCAATGTGCAAACTAAATGCTTAACAGCTTAATGGCGTTGTAGATAACTGTCAAACAAAAACAAATCGACGGCTAATGGTTCGAGAAGCATACAAGCAAACCGACTTTGATTTTGCTGTAGTTTATTCAGCGCATCTTCCCGGTAGATATGTTCATAGGATATGGTAACGAAATCCACCTTGTTGAAGCTGAAAAACGACAGTGTAAACCTCGTTCTGCACACGTGATGCTTGAAATCCAATCTTACAAGCAACCGTAAGTAAAGAAAATTGTGTACCTTCGCTTGTCTGATTCGGAAAGCAAGGTTTTGATCTATTCTGAAGTAAAACCTTCCAAAAAGCGCGGAGAATAATGGTTGTGAAATTAGAACGACCTATTTTAGTGGGAGGATTAGGACTTTCCTTTTCCCTTTGGATGCTACAAAGTTGGCATGATTCCATCGTACAGCTAGGTGAATTTGGTTTATTGAGTACCCTGGCTGTTGGTGGTGGCTTGTGGTTATGGCAGCAAAATCGCCCAAAAGTCAGTTTAGAACAACTAGATTTTACACCTGTAGATCGGGCAACAGCAGAAAGTGCGATCGCCAAAGCTGAAACAATCATTAACCAACTCGCACAAGAAGCAGAAAACCATATATCCTTAAATACACTGCGAGAACAATTAGCTTACTTATCCTCGGAGTTAGACAGACAAGAAATTAAAATTGCTGTTACTGGTGGTAAAGCTGTTGGTAAAAGCACTTTAATTCAAGTATTGAAGTCTAGTGGTTGGCAAGAAAAACAGCCAAAATTCCACTTTCAAGAGACAGCACCTTTGTTTAGAGAAACAACTGACAAGTCAGATACAGCAGTTTTGGCAGAAGTATCAAAATCTGATGTTGTACTGTTTTTAACCAACGGTGACTTGACTGAGACAGAATTCCAAACCTTACAACAGTTAAAAGCCGCTAATCAGTCTATAATTCTGGTTTTTAACAAACAAGACCAGTATTTAGCTGATGAACGCGCTAGTGTTTTGCTGTCGTTACAACAAAGAATGCCAGGCTATTTAGTAGCTACCGCGGTATCCCCTATTCCCATAAAAGTGCGGAAACATGAAAATGATGGCTCTGTACAAGAATGGATGGAACAGCCAGCACCAGATACGGCACAACTAACCCAGCAACTAGATGCTGTTTTAGCACAGCAAGGGCAAAAGTTAGTTTGGACAACCACCATGAGAACAGCTTTAGCGCTGAAAGCTGAAGCTAAAAACTGGCTAAATAGAGCCAGATGCGATCGCGCTACTCCAGTTATTGAACAATATCAATGGATAGCTGCGGCTACAGCCTTTGCTAACCCAGTACCAGCATTAGATATACTGGCGACTGCGGCAATTAATGCCCAGATGGTAATCGACTTAGGTAATATTTATCAGCAGAAATTATCTCTGGAACAGGCACAAACCATAGCTGGCACAATGGGAAGTTTGATGCTGAAACTAGGTTTAGTAGAACTTTCAACAAAAGCCGTGAGTACTGTTCTTAAGAGTAACGCCATTACCTTTGTTGCTGGTGGCTTAGTGCAAGGTGTTAGTGCTGCTTATCTCACCAGAGTAGCAGGGTTGAGTCTAGTTGAGTATTTTGAGCAGCAAGAAATAGCCTTAGATTCGGGAACTGCTTTAAATCTCGAAAAATTGCGCCAAACCTTAAAAAAAGTGTTTCAGCAAAATCAGCAGATGGTTTTTCTACAAGGTTTTGTTAACCACGGCGTGAAACGTTTATTGCCACAAACACCGCAGATGGAACTCGTTAGTGTTGAGAAGCCTATTGGTTAAGTGGAAGATTACGAAAAAGGAAATAGTTATTATTTAACTATTTCCTTTTTACTGAAAAATTTAATTTCTGACTACACCACAAGTTTTTAACGCTAATTGCAGAATGATTTTATTCTGCTAGTTAACTGACTCTGCAAAAATCTTAGTATTCCATGTTGGATTTTGCTTATAGACAAAATCCATACATGAATTCATGGCTTCTGTATAAGCTTCAAATGTTAACTCTACTATTGTTATAGCTTGCTGTCTTTGCTCATCGCTCAGTTCTAATTGTTGAAAGAAACTCACAATAGTCGGCGTATTCATGTGGTGATGTTCTTCTTCATGCAAATGACGCATACCAAAATAACGATAGTCTTGACCTGTAATTTCTTGAAGTTCTAAAGCTACTGGCTGTGAGATGTTAAAAAAAACATTTGCTGTAACTTCAGCAACCTGCATTGCTACAAACTTAAAGATAGGGTCTGCCTGAAAAGTATGATGATATATTTGATAACAAACCATACGTGATTTTAAAGTTGCCTCACCAAAACTAAATAACATTGCATCCGTTAGTTTGGAACAATGATGAAGCTCCAGCTTTTCTATATCTTCTAACAGCCATTGCCAATGAAAATGTTCTTCATAGGTATGTTGATTTAGTAAAGCTTGAATTTTGTTAGTTGTTGGTTCTTCTCGAAAAACATGATTGCATAATTCCCCAAAACCCATAGCTAAGGGAATAATGATTGGAGCAAAACTGAGTCTGTCTCTAGGATGTATGCTTTTATTTTTCATAAAATAAAATAAAGGCAACTTAGCAAAATCTTGCTTTTTGTTTTCAATTAATGCCAAAACCTGCTGCATATTTTTAGTTCCTAATGTTAATTCTGATCAATATTTAACGTTCTACTGCTAGTGCAATAGAATTAAAAAATAGAGCAATACAACCCATTTGCATATATACCCTTCATCGCAGAGATATATGCAAAAGGTTATTTTGCTAAGGTTAGCTTGACACCAAGGATATTTTTTGTAGTGAAATTTAGTCAGTCACGCGAAAAATTTTTGGTCAATTGATATTAGTCATCGATCCAACTTTTTAAACTTGAGACTCAACTTTTATTTTCCCAATTTGTCTAAATAAGGAAAATTAACTTTAATTTATTTTTTTGAGTTCCATAGGTTTGAAGATACTTGAGTTTGTTTATTTTAACATTCTAAGCTTTTTACTAAAAAAAATATATGGGATTATATTCAATCAAAATAAAATCCTTCTCCAGGTATATATTTGAGATTGATTTAGTGAATTACCTGAGAAATACGCTTGCTATTTGCTGTACTTCAAGATATCTAGACATAAAAAATTTCTTCATGAATTTATTATATTTCTATTGAAAATTTACGTAGTATTCGCTATTAGCTATTCATGACTGATGATATTAAGACTAAGATAATGGGCAAACTAATTATAGGTATGTAGTTTAAAGTTATCTCCATTGGGAAAACGATGAAGCATTTTAGGATTTTGCATTCTTCAAAGTTGTCTTTGCGGCTGATTCTGATTGTCCCCTTTGTTTTGCAAACTTTTGCCGCAGTTAGTCTAGTAGGTTATTTATCGTTTAGAAACGGTCAAAAAGCAGTTAATGACCTTGCAGATCAGTTGACAAGTAAAGTGAATGGACTTGTAGAACAGCACCTTAATACATACTTAGCTACTCCTCATCAGGTTAATCAAGTGAATTTAGCGGCCATAAAGCTAGGAATGTTGAATTTACAAGACTATGATCTTGCAAGTCGCTATTTCTGGAAACAAATGAGAGTGTTTAACATTGGCTATATTAGCTTTGCTAACCCTAAAGGTGAATTTATTGGTGTTGAACGTTTAGATAATGGTCAGCTGTTAATTAATGAAGTTTCTGAGACAAGCAGCATTGGTAAACTTTATGTTTATACAACAGACAATCAAGGAAATCGTAATCAGTTAACAGAAATCAAGGACTATGATCCGCGCGTAGAAGCTTGGTACGCAGATGCTGTCAGAATAGGTAGACCAGTATGGAGCAAAATTTATCAATGGGAAGATAAACCAGAAATATTCTCGATATCTTCTAGTTATCCACTATATGACGACTCTAACAATGTTGTTGGTGTAATTAGCGTAGATTTATTACTCACTCAAATTAGTGATTTTTTAAAAAATTTAAAATTCGGTAAACAAGGAAAAGTATTTCTTTTAGAAAGGTCTGGATTAATAGTAGCTTCTTCAACTAATGAAGAACCATATAATGTGATTTATGGTAAAGCACATAGGCTATCAGTATTTAATAGTAAAAGTCATTTAATTAAAGGTATAGCTGATTATTTACAACAAAATTTTGGCAGTTTTCAAAAAATTCAGAATACGCACCAATTTACCTTACAACTTCATGGTGAACGACAGTTTGTGAAAGTCACACCTTGGCAAGACAAACTAGGATTAGATTGGCTAGTGATTGTGATTGTTCCTGAAACTGACTTTATGGCAGAAATCAATGCTAATAGTCATACAACAATTTTGCTGTGCGTGAGCGCATTGATTGGGACAACAATATTGGGAATTTATACTTCGCGTTGGATTACTCAACCTATTTTAGATTTGACTCAGGCTAGTAGTGCGATCGCCTCTGGCAATCTTGACCAGAAAGTCGAAATTTCTGGTGTCAAAGAACTCAGTATTTTGTCTCAATCATTTAATCAAATGGCAGGACAATTAAATGATTTTTTTACAGCTTTAGACAAAACTAACCAAGAACTAGAAAAACGTGTTGAATTAAGAACTAAAGAACTAAAAACTGCGAAAGAAGCAGCCGATACAGCCAATCAAGCTAAAAGCGAATTCCTGGCAAATATGAGTCATGAACTTCGTACACCTCTGAATGGCATTCTTGGCTATGCACAAATTCTCCAACGCGATATTAAAGCAAGTACTGAACAACAAAATGCTATCAAAATTATTTATCATTGTGGCTCTCATCTATTAATGTTAATTAATGATATTTTAGATATTGCCAAAATTGAATCTAAAAAACTAGAACTATATCCTAATATATTTAACTTTTACGATTTTCTACTAGGTGTATATGATATGTGTCGGATTAAAGCCGAGCAGAAAAATATTAGCTTTATTTATAAACTCAGTGAATTAATACCTACTGTTATTCATGCAGATGAAAAACGTTTACGCCAAGTCTTATTAAATCTTTTAGGAAATGCTATTAAGTTTACAGATCATGGTGAAGTTAAGTTGAGTATAGAAGTAATTAATTATGATGTGCGAAACATAGATCATCAATTCAACACAATCAGATTCCAAATAGAAGATACAGGAGTTGGCATATCCTCAGAGCAATTACATAAAATTTTTCTGCCTTTTGAACAGGTAGGAGATAGTTATCATAAAGCAGAAGGAACAGGCTTAGGTCTGGCTATCAGCTGCCAAATTGTGGAACTGATGGGTAGCAAAATTCAAGTAGAAAGCAACTATGGTCAAGGTAGTAAATTTTGGTTTGATATAGATTTCCCAAGAGTTAAAGATTATCTATCATCTGCGATTCCACATCTTGACAAAGGTAGCAATCACATCATTAGATACAAAGGAAATCAAAAAACAATTTTGATTGTAGATGATGTTGCGGATAATCGTGCTGTGATTGTAAATTTACTCAAACCAGTTGGATTTTGCGTCATTGAAGCTCTCAATGGGAAAGAAGGCATTAGTAAAGCACAAGAGTACAAACCAGATTTAATTATTACTGACTTAGGAATGCCTATAATGAATGGGTTGCAAATGACACAAGATTTACGTGGACGCACAGAATTTGCAGCAACAGTAATTATTGCTTCTTCTGCTAGTGTATTTAATTTAAATCGCCAACAAAGTTTAGCAGTAGGCTGTAATGATTTTCTCCCAAAGCCTGTACAAGCTGAGGAATTATTTACTCAAATAAAGTCTTATTTAAAGTTAGATTGGATTTATGAAGATATCAATTCAAATCAGCATATTCCTTCAGATGATAATGATCATATCATCTTTCCTCCTGCAACGGAACTAGTGAATTTATATCAAGCAGCTAAAGCAGGTTATGTTATGGGCATCCGAGAAGAAGTAGATCGCATTCAAAAATTAGATCATAAATATTTAAATTTTAATAATAAAATTTTAAAATTAATAGAAGAGTTTGAAGATGAAGCTATTGTAGAACTTCTAAAATCATATTTCTCATAGAAAATAAAATTTATTTAATCAATATTTCAAAAAATGAATAACTCAATTTTAGTGGTTGATGATGTACCAATTAATATCAAAATTTTATTGGAAATATTAACACAAGCAGGTTATAGAGTTTCTGTTGCCAAAAATGGCAAAAGTGCCTTAGAAAAAGTTGAAGAGGCGATACCTAATTTAATTTTATTAGATGTGATGATGCCTGGTATGGATGGGTTTGAAACTTGTCGTCTTCTGAAAGCCAACCCAAAAACGAAAGATATTCCAATTATATTTATGACGGCACTTTCCGAGCCGATAAATAAAGTTAAAGGGTTGCAATTGGGAGCAGTAGACTATATTACGAAACCAATTGAGCATGAAGAAGTATTAGCAAGAATTAATGTCCATTTAGAACTGCGACGAACTCAATTAAAGTTAGCGCAAGAAGAAAAAATGTCATCTTTAGGACAACTAGTTGCGGGTATTGCTCATGAAATTAATAATCCAGTTAACTTTATCTCTGGTAATTTAGTGTATGCTGAGAAGTATATTGCAGATTTATTAAAATTGTTAGAATTGTATGAAAGTCATATAAATATTTCGATTACAGAAATTAAAGATTTCTCTAAAAAAATAGAACTAGATTTTCTCAAGGAAGACTTACCTCAACTTTTATCTTCAATGAAGAAAGGGTCTGATCGTGTTGAACAAATTGTGCGATCGCTCCGTCTATTTTCCCGATTAGATGACGCAGAATATAAGCTAGTTGACTTACATGAAGGTATTGATAGCACTTTGGTGATTTTAAGCAGTCGGATTAAAGCTACAACAACACGACCTGCTATTGAGATTGTTAAAAAATACGGCGACTTACCTTTAATAGAGTGCTATGCAGGAAAAATCAACCAAGTCTTAATGAATCTTTTAGCTAATGCAATTGACGCTATTGATGAAGCTATAGAAAAGCCAGAATCGAATGGGAATGAGCCAACTCCAACTATTTGGATTAGCACAACAGTGACAAGCGATCAAAAATCTGTGTTGATTGAAATTGCAGATAATGGTATTGGTATGTCTGTTGATGTGCAGCAGAGAATGTTTGAGCAATTTTTTACAACTAAACCCCTAGGTAAAGGTACTGGTTTAGGGTTAGCGATCGCGCGGGAAATCATTGTGGAAAAACACGGAGGCTCTTTAGAAGTCAATGCTTCACCGGGACAAGGCGCTAAATTTGCGATCGCTATTCCTATTCGCCAAGGTAATGACTGATTTCTACTGAGTTTAAATATAAAAAACAATATTTTTAGGTTCTAGCTGAAAAAGTTCATAATACTCAACCAAAAATTCTGGATTCTGATCCTTTTTTCATTTCTGAAATTAGACTACTCAATTCGTAGTCAGTCCTGATTCTTCTATTTCTGTTGGAAATTTTCAGCAAAGACATAGCTTGTGAAGAAAATTTTTACAGTAATAGTAAAAAATGCTGCTGGTTTGGGAAAAATAATTAACAGGGAATAGTAGGTACAAGCTTTATCGCTATATTAATTTTTTCACCGTATATTTACTTAATTATTATGCAAACTCTTCTAGAGTTTTTGTACGTGCAACTACTATCAACTTATCAAGTCCTGTTTTAATATCTCAACCCAAAACATTCAAATGCTGAACTTACCAGAAAATAGTTTAATTTTAATAGTAGATGATACTATCACCAATCTAGAAATTATATCTGACGCATTGACCACTGCCGGATTTATCGTCACTACAGCGAGAAATGGTGAAAAGGCACTTCAGCAAATCCAGGACACATTACCTGATTTAATTTTACTGGATGTGATGATGCCTGGTATCGATGGATTTGAAACTTGCCAAAAATTAAAGACAAATCCCCTCACTCAAGATATCCCAGTAATTTTTATGACTGGTATTTCGGATATAGAAACTAAGGTAAAAGGTCTAAATTTAGGGGCGGTTGATTATATTACTAAACCATTTCAAAAAGAAGAAGTATTAGCCAGAATTAAAACACATTTGCAACTACGTTATTTAACAAAAACTTTAGAGCAAAGAGTTAGCGAAAGAACAGCAGAACTTTCTCAAGCTTTAAAAGACTTACAAGCATATCAAATTCAAATAATTCAGAAAGAAAAAATGTCTGCTTTAGGTCAGTTAGTTACAGGTATTGCTCACGAAATTAATAATCCGGTTAGTTGTATTCATGGAAATCTTGATCATACTGCTAATTATTTTAATAACTTAATTAAAATAATTGACCTTTATCAACAAAACTATCCTGAACCTGTACCTGCAATTCAAGCAGAAATTGCGGAAACAGACTTAGAGTATATGCGCTCTGACCTACCTAACTTAATTACTTCGATGAAAGAAGGCGTTCAACGCATTCGCAATATTAGTACTAGTCTGCGAAATTTTTCTCGTCCTGATAAAGATCGGAAAGTATTCTGCAATATTCATAATGGTATCGACAGTACAATTATGATCCTCAAGCACCGCTTAAAAGCCTCAAAAGTCCGTCCAGAAATTGAAGTTATCAGAAATTATGGTAATTTACCTTCTATAACTTGTTTTAGCGGTCAATTGAATCAAGTGTTTATGAATATTTTAACTAATGCCATTGATGCTTTAGAAGAATCTAATATAGGGCGGGGCTATAGTGAAATTGAAAAGCATCCTAATCAAATTTGGATTACAACTTCCTTAAGTGAAGACAAATACAATGCTGTAATTCAGATTAAAGATAATGGAGTTGGTATGTCTGCTGATATCCAGCAGAAAATATTTGAGCATTTGTTTACGACCAAATTATTCGGTCGAGGTACCGGGTTAGGGTTATCAATTGCCCATCAAATTATTGTGGAAAAACATAAAGGTAAATTGGATGTATATTCTGTACCAGGGAAAGGTTCAGAATTTACGATTACTATTCCAATTCACTAGGCTGACAAATGACGATAATCTTGACTAACGATGATGGTATTGATGCTCCTGGAATCAAAGCGTTGCTGAGGGCTGTTAACAGTGAAAATGTGATTGTTGCTGCGCCCAAAGATCATCAATCAGGTTGTGGACATCAAGTTACTACAACTCGCTCTATTAATATTCAACAGCGTTCTGAGAAGGAATATGCGATCGCTGGTACTCCTGCTGATTGTGTGAGAATTGCAATATCGCAAATTTGTCAAGATGCCAAGTTTGTCTTATCTGGCATCAATGCTGGTGGTAATCTTGGCGTTGATGTTTATATTTCTGGGACTGTAGCTGCTGTGCGAGAAGCTGCTATGAATGGTATTCCGGGGATTGCTATTTCTCACTATCGTAAAGCCAAGCAAAATTTTGATTGGGAACTAGCGGCAAAATTGACAGCTGAGATATTAGCGGATTTAATTCAGCATCCTCTAGAAGCAGGATGCTTTTGGAATGTGAATTTGCCACATGTGCAGCCAGGAGAGCCATATCCCAAAGTGGTATTTTGTCAACCTTGCACCAAAGCCTTACCGATTAATTATCGCGTGAATGGCAATGATTTTTATTATGTGGGGGAATATGGTAAACGCGATCGCACTCCTGGTAGTGATGTGGATGTTTGTTTTTCAGGAAATATTGCCATTACACAATTAAGAGTGTGAAATTGTCGATCAGCCAGGGAACAGGAAAACAAGAAAAAATAGGCTTATCTGACATCCTCAATAGTTTCAGTAACTTATAACTATTTAATTTTGGCTCCTTCCGCGTCTAACCTCTGCATCAAAGATGTTAATTTGTCTAGAGTGTATGTCAGTTGGGTCAGTTTCTGCACAGTATAGTCTTGAGATTGAGCTAAGTTTTGCAAGGTATCACACAAAGCAAAAATTTGATGGCCTTGCTGCTGTAGCTGCTTTCCTTGTGCCTCAACCTGCATACTGAGATGATCTAATCTGTCGGCGAGGCTTTCAATTGTCTCAGTAGTAGTCAGTACGGCTTCGCCAATTTGTTCAACAATAGATTCTAAGCGACTAACTTTAATTTCGACTCCACCTGAAATCATATTTCCACCATCCCATCATAAAAATATTAATCCTTGTTTCTAGCCTTGGTGTCATTTTTTACTCATACTGATGTACATAATTTATGACATCTGCTCAAATCTACAAAAAGTACTATCTGAAGTTAGCCTGAACAAATCATTGGTAGGAATGTGCAGCCCTTACTACTTAGAGATTTTTCTGAGATACTTCAGTTTAGCTAGAAAGTGAAACGAATCAATTAGTAGCTAGTTTTGACATCCGGCCATCTTTTTATACAAAAGTTTTATACTTAAGTACTCTTCAAAAGAGATATAAAAAAATTTATATAAATTTTACAAATTTTCATTTATTTAGTAATCTTGATGAAGATTAAGTAAATATACCGTAAAAAAGCCCTTGAGATCAGAATACAAAGTTTATATTCAGAAATAAATTTGAGTGAATTTACCCTGGTTAATCTACCTTTGGCTAGACAATGTACCAAACACCATTGCAAAGCGTTTGTCAACTTGCTACTGGCAGCGCTTGGAAATTAGATACACCCCATTATTCCGTAGATTCTAAATTCAAACGTTGTTTAGATATTTTAGGGAGTTTAGTGGGTTTAATAATTTTGGGCGTTGTGTTTATACCGATAGCGATCGCCATTAAACTCGATAGTAGAGGCCCAATTTTCTTTACTCAAGAACGTTATGGACTTCAAGGGCGACCTTTTAAGCTCCGTAAATTTCGTTCAATGGTTAGCGATGCGGAAAAACTCAAATCTCTCGTCAAAAATGAAGCTGACGGATTAATCTTTAAAAATAAGAATGACTTCCGAGTTACAAAAGTAGGGCGTTTTTTACGTAGCACCAGTTTAGACGAATTGCCACAATTTTGGAATGTGCTTGTAGGTGAAATGAGTTTGGTGGGAACACGTCCACCTACTGCTGATGAAGTAGCCAAGTACAATCAACGCCATTGGCAACGTCTCAATGTCAAACCAGGTTTGACTGGGGAATGGCAAGTTCATGGTCGTTCTCATGTCAAAGATTTTGAACAAATAGTTGACTTAGACTTGCGTTACCAAGAAAAGTGGCATCCATTCTACGATTTATTGTTAATTACTAAAACTTTCTACGTCATCTTTGGTAAAGTTGGGGCGTTTTAAATTAATTAGTTGATCCAGGTTTTTAGAGAGACAAGCCCAAGAGCGCAAATAGCAAAGCCCACTAAACTGATTTTTTTTGGCAAAATATTGAGTAATTCTGCTTGACTAACCTGAGCAGCAATTTGGCTGACACTCATTAGCACCGCATACTGTGTCAACGCTGCACCAAAAATATACATAACTGAGGGCATTATCCCTGCCCCAATAATTGATTCACTATTAAAATAACCTTGAAGTAAACCAGCGATCGCCGTTAGTATCAGCAGTGTCAATAAATTAGGCTGCTTGGATATAATTAGCACCAAACCAAAAGCAATACTAACAATCGCGATCGCTATTTCTGTCAATGGTAAGTTGATCTGCAATAGATGAATGAGTGTACCGAAGATGTTGGCGCATATCAGCACAGTAGCTATCCATCTCCCACGCATTTTCCCAACAGCCAGCCAACCAATTGCCAATATACTAACTAACTTATCAAAGGCCAATACCGGATCTGCCATTCCCCACAGAAAGCCATCCCAGGAGTTAGAGATTTCATGGAGAGATGATAGTCCAGTCCATGAACTCAACAAACTAATGATAACTAAAGCAGCGATCGCACCAACATAACGTTGGAGTAATTTATCTTGGAACATAAAATATAACCTATTAGTTTTTCGGTATCTTATACTGCCCAAGTACCTAAAAAAACTAACGCGATCGTTATCTGATTTTACGTAAGTTTGACAAATCTTTTTTGACCTAACCCTCTCCTAACCAGGATGTTAAGAGAGGTATGTTTGCTCTATGTCAAATCACACTAATTTTTTATGAATCCGTTGAGCATCTGACAGCACTTCGGATGCGCTTGAGAAAATCATTACTATTTGTTACAGTAATATCCCAAAGTTCTGTCCAGCTTGCTATTTGAACATCAGACAACTTCAAGCCGACCAAAAATGCCTTTTCTTTCGGAACAGCCAGTTTTCTCCGGCGTTCGCAGTAACTTTTTAAAGCACTACTTGACTGTTGGCCTGATTTGCACTCTATCCAAATGAGTTCATTATTCACAAGGAACAGCAAATCTAATTCAAACTTATCTCCATTCTGGAAAACAATCTGAGGATTTCTCAAATATTGATATTGTAAACCTTGCGCTGCCAGTAATTTGGCTACTTTTTTGTAAACAAATCGCTCAAACCATCCTCCATTTAAAAACTGTGTGATCTCCGCTTTGCCTATTTGTGGTGCAGCATGGATAACTTTTTGCTTTTTGTCGTAGTAATAAGAGTCTAATAATGATTGATTATGTAAATTTTGGCAAAACTGAGTGCATAGACTAACTGATTTTTGACTACTGTTAGCTAAGTTGAAACTGAATTTCCTCCCAGTTTGTAAACTTTTAATTATTTGATAATGTAAAGGCTCTAAAATCGTATAGTTTTCGCCTAAAATCACTGCTAAATTATCAAATATGTCATCTATTGGTAGGAACTCATGAGCAGATTCTACTTTCACATTGCGAGTATTCAGCCAAGCAATCAAATCTGCTACATTTGTTGATTGTGTATTATCTGCATGACTAGACTGAGAACTAGATTGAGAGCTAATTTTTGCCTTAATTACAGGTTGAGGCTTAATTTGAGGTTGAGCAATTTGAATTTGAGCAGGAGCTTTTACTTGACCTTGCAGTTGCTGAAATTGATTTTTTAATGTGATAACTTCCCCATTAATTACTCCTAAATAAGACTCTAGGTGAGTTTCAACTATCTGCTTGACATCCTGCTCTTGTCGCTTTCTCAGAATTGTTACCCCTGCTGCTCCTACAGTGCTACCGACTAAAGCTGCTCTAATTCCACTAGCAGGTAATAAAAGTGATGCTGTTACACCACAGCACAGTGTAATTGCTCCCGCTAATAATCCAGGGGTGAAAGATAATTTAGTGATGCTATTTCTAAAGTTTAAAGATTGTAATGCCATGATATCTCTCTCTAGACTTGTAGATAGTACTATCAATTTTTGAGTTGGCAAAACTGGTGAATGCCATCTTCATTTCCTGATGTAACTAGCTACTGTCAGTACCCCAACTTTTATTCATAGTAAAGTGCCAACAAGTTATAAAATTTAGGTATGGCAGCCTCACAGCTACTACTCTGCAAAAAGTCCTACCCAAGCCCGCAATCTGCCAAACTACTGCATATATAAGTTTCGGCTAGGTTGTAAAATCAGCGCCGACAGAAATTCATGAAGTAATGTAACGAATAAACAGTAAAATCACGCAGTAATTTTATTAAGATGAATTGAAGGCAAATTCTATGAGTAGAGTATTTCAACTTGCTCAAGCTGTAAAATTGAGCTTGATTTTAGGTATGACAACTAGCACCTTGTTATTAGGAAGCCATCTCAAGGTTGATGCTGATTCAAGAACAACTGCACATCGCCAACTGCAAAATACAAAAGTCAAGCTGGCGCAAAATTCTCCAGCTATTAGCCGTTTTCAAACCTTAGCAGAAGCCGATGAACTCTACCAAAAAGGACAATTACAAGCAGCAGAAAATCTCTACCGCAAAGTAAAGCCTGATTTTGCAACCAGTGATAGGAGACGCACAGCTATTTATGAAGTTGAGCAATTACCGGGTGATGGTCAAGTATACTGGCGTAATGCTAACGAAGGTTTACAACAAAATTTAGATAGCAAAATTTTTCTACCTCTGCAACTGTTACTGAGTAATTATCCTGAGTTTATCAAGGGTCATTTACTGTTAGCTGAAGCTTGTGATAAAAAACCTGAAGCTTGCAAAAGTAATGCTAAAGATGGACAGCCAAAAAATGCTTTGGAAGTTTTGGAACGAGCAGTAGAATTATATCCTGATGACCCGGAATTGCTCAAAGCGAAAATTAAAGCTTTGGCAAAAGAACAACGGTTTTTAGAAGCTTCCATTGCAGCAAGACAATTTGCCACAATTTATGTCGATTATCCCGAAGCTCCAGAGTTTGAAAAACTAGCTGAGAAAAATCTCCAACGTCATCACTCCAAGCTGAATGATGATTTACGATTCCAAGGTATTTTTAGTACAGTAGTAGGTGGTGTAAAAGCATTTAGTACAAAAGATTGGCAATCGGGAGTTTCCGGTTTTGAAACGATATCTATGCTTTTGCAAGGTGAATCTGCTTTTGGTAAAGAAGTTGCTGATAAATTAGTTAAGCAATATCAACAAGAAGGTAAGTTATTAGAAGACCCTCAAGTTCTTAATTATGTGCGAGGAATTGGCGGCAGACTAGAGCCTTTAATGGGGCGCAAGTTTGACTATGAGTACTATGTGATTCAAGATAGTGAGATTAATGCTTTTGCCTTACCTGGAGGGAAAGTATTTGTCAATGTGGGGGCAATTTTGGGAACTAATTCGGAAGCAGAGTTGGCAGGATTGTTGAGTCATGAAATATCTCATGCAGTGCTTTCTCATGGCTTTCAACGCGTTGCCCAAAGTCAGTTTATTAGAGGGTTAAGTAATGTAATTCCCATTTCTAATATGTTCCAAGAAATGGTGGGTAAAGAATATAGCCGAGAGAATGAACGCCAAGCTGATATTTTAGGGACGCGCGTATTAAGTAAGGCTGGTTATGCTGCGGATGGCTTACGTAATTTAATGGCAACGCTCAATGCCAAATCTGGTGGTAAAGAGCAAACTTCTTGGCAATCAACTCACCCGGCTCCAGCGGAAAGGGTTGCATATTTAGAAGGTTTAATCAAGAGTAATAATTATAATCGTTATGCTTTTGAAGGAGTGAAGAAGCATCAAGAAATTCAGAATTTAATCCAAGGGATAGCTCCGAGTCAAGATAGTAAACCAGCCGCATCTCAACCAGCAAAAAAACCCCCGAAAGGAAAGCCAAATAGCAGAACTAAACCAACACGCGGTATTGTGGCGATCGCCGCCGGACTAACCAGAGATAATATAGAGATTCGGATAGATGGCGGCAAGGTAGAAAGTGATCGAAACTTCACCATCAATTTTATTGTCGAAAATCGCAGCGATCGCGCCTTTGCTTTTGTCCCTTTATATGCTGAAGTAGTAACTGAAAGTGGCAAAAAATTGAAAACGCGCTTTTCATCAGCACAGGCGCAGGTTCCAGCCGGGGGAAGTATTAAAGGTGAGGTACAAGTATTAGGGCAATCTTGGAATAGTCAAGGTTCACAAAATCTTACTTTAGTAATTAAAGAAAGTACTGGTGGTGGGCGAATTTTCCGTATCCCTTTCTAGAATGAATCCACTTTTGAAAAAACAACTAAACCCGCGTATGCGGGTTTTTATATAGGGACTATTTTATTGGGGACAATAAAGCGTATATTTCCACTGAGTACTTGATATATCCTTATTGCCAATGACTTCTACCTTAACTCGCCCAGAATTACCTTTAAACTTGGCGGATATTTTATTACTACCTGAGACAAAATCTGTATCTATTAGCGTTTGCCCTTCATAGGTGACTTTTAATCTATCGGGAACTTGATACATTTCATAACTGATATTAATTTGACCTTCATTAGCTGTGAGTTGAATTTCTCGACTATCACCTTGTTGACCACCACTTACTTGTTCTTGGTCGCAGAGTTTTAAACCCTTTGATGTGGCTTGATAAACTTGTAATTCAATTGATTCAATTTGATTATCAAACTTTTCGGTTTTATCTTCTTGATTTTCTCCATTATAGTTATATCTTTGTCCAGGCTTGAGAGTGACTCCTTGAGGATTTTTAGCTGAAATAACACTAGCGATTCCCGCTATTACATCTACTTGAATACCATTAGGAGTATTACGAGTTTGGAATAAGTTTTTATCTTTACTTTCCGGGGCAATAACTACTTCTTCTATATCAGAATTGAGAACATGAAGCGCACAAAATTTAGCTTTTTGGGTTTGAGATTGTTCCCAAAGTTTAGCTATCACATCTTTGATTGTAGAACCACTACCTTTGTCAGTGAAGGATTGATTGTCTGCACACTTGATAATGGCGGTTAAATTTTCATTTCTTACACTCCATTCATCTCTTGTAATCGCTGCACATTCTTTACTACCACTCGTCTGGCATTGTTGCATTGGTTCCTCACAAGGCTCATTGGCTGAAACCCCACTCCAACCACGACCATTAGCAGCAAGCACACTACAATATTGCAACTTAGTTCCAGAACTTTGGGCTATGAATAGTTGTTTAGCTGGCTCAAAATCGGATAAATTTTTATCTATAGATTTTGTTTGATTACGCACACCTCGCTGTATACGAATACCATATTCACAGGCGCGTTTTCCAGTACCTTGATTTGCCCATTCAATTAGTAATGAATCTCCTTGTTTAGCTGTACAAGGTAAGTAATAAAGTGTTAATTGTTTATTTTTAGTACTAGCTTGTAATTGTAGTCCCATATCCTTGCCAGTCACATCTTGAAAGCGTAATTGGGCGAAGGATTTACCATTACCAGGAAGGAACAAAGTATCATATACTTTTTGTAGAAAAGTACCCACCACTGCCGGGCCATAATTAGAACCGCGTCGAATTGACAGTTCATTATTTCCTAAAATTTGGTATATTTCTCCCTTTTCTGGGACATTAGCATAACTATCTGTAGTTGTTGCCACAGTATACAGAGGAATCATCAAAGTAGCGATCGCATACATTAATCTTCTGTGTTGCTGTTTTAACTTTCGGCTGCTCATCACTGACTCCAGAAAACTTTCACTATGTGCATATACTGTGAGAATTCTGAAAATATTCGTAGGTATTGCACCATCATTCTTGAATATTATGTAAAGATAATTGGTAAATCATAAAAATAGAGTTAAACACGTCACTTCATGCACCCTCGTCAAGAAATTGTTGAGATTTTTTCGAGCTTTCTGCAATTTTCGTCAGGCGGTTCAATAAAATGGGTCACGGATAGCACGCTCTATCGCAATATGAGTAATTACTTAAATCAGTCCCCTTCAGCAGAACGTTCCCGATCTGATTGGGCGTTATACTGGCACAAAGTTTGGCAAAATCAACCAACAAGTATGGCGAGGGGTCATTTGTTTGCATACTTGCAAGAAGTCGGTTACAAAGCCGCAGCTAAAGTCAAACCGAAATTTACGTTGCCACAGTATACTTTAGCGGACTATTTTCAGATAGCGATCGCTTATATTGATAAAGTTTTCACAGGATTTGACCCCCGGCGACAAACTAACTTAGAAGCTTTTGCTTACACAGCATTCTGCAATCTCATCAAAGATGGGCTACTCAAAGAAGGGCTAGAAGAAGCAAGTATTAGAAGCGATTGGTCATTATTACTACACAGTAGTCAAAAGCTGCTTCATAAAGCTCTAGCACAGCGTGGGTTATCCACCACAGAAATTGAGCCTTACATTTTTGCTTGGGAATGCTTCAAGGTGATTTATGCGCCCAAAAAACCCAGAGGGAACCGCCAGCTTACCGCCCCTGATATAAGTGTATGGGAAGCGATCGCCCAACTTTACAATCAAGAACGAATTGCACAGTTACCACCATTAGATCCTAAAACTATTCAAAAATGCCTAGAAGCTTGTATTAAAGCCATTCGAGCTTATCTGGCTCCGCCTACTGCTTCTTTAGATGCGACTCTATTCAACGAAGACAATACATTACAAGACATCTTACCCAGTAGCGATGCCATCCCCTTCACAAAGCTACTAGATGAGGAAGAAGCGCAAATCCGTAAATCTCTCTGGGCAGAGATAAATTCACTGTTAAGCAATAGCATCAATAATCTTGATACACAGCAACAAGCCCTACTGAGAATGTATTACGGTGAAGGACTTACCCAAAAAGAAATATCTGTAAAGTTAGGGATATCTCAACCGACTATTGTCCGCCGACTCCAGAAATTCAAATCCGAATCCCTCATCACATTAGCTCAATGGTCGCAAACCACCCAGAATATTTCTCTGACACCAAACGTAATCAATAACATGAATGGATTAATTGATGAATGGCTAGAACAATACTACAAAAATAACAATGAAGTATAGCAGTGTCATCATTGATAAAAATCCTGTTCTCTGCGTCCACCGTTCGCACAACTTATTGCTGTGGTTTGTAACTTTCACCAGATATTGTTTTATGAGTGACCAACAAAAAGTGATTGAACTAATCAAACGTCTGCCGCCAGATGTCTCAATTCACCACATCATTCAAGAGATTGAATTCCTTGCAGCTATTCATGAAGGAGTAAATGAAATTAGCAAGTACAAGGAATATCAATTGACACAGTTGAACAGATATTAAATCATGAACTATCTTAATTCTCTACCGATATCAACAATTGCTATCGAGCCGTGTGTAGAGATTTCTGAAACCACACAAGACGCAGTTTGGCAGCAAAGTCAAAATTTTTCCACAGCCAGCACTCAATTACAAGCTTATTTAAATAAACTTTGCTTGTTAACTGTGCTACCTTGGCTAGAAGAAATATGGGGAATTATAGCCAAGCCTGCACCAAATATTGCCACCCTTAATAGCTTTTGGGAAGTGGTAAATGGTACAGCTATTACTATTAATCAAACTCGGCTAGTATTAATCCCA
Organism: Nostoc cycadae WK-1; assembly: GCF_002897135.1. Classification (NCBI taxonomy): domain Bacteria; kingdom Bacillati; phylum Cyanobacteriota; class Cyanophyceae; order Nostocales; family Nostocaceae; genus Nostoc; species Nostoc cycadae. The sequence continues at coordinate 26,495 of NZ_DF978437.1, forward strand.
AGTTCAGCAATTGATATTAATGAAATTCGCGTTCCGCAAGAATGGGTTGATATTCCTAACTGGGCTGGTGATTATTATTTAGCAGTGCAAGTGAATACAGAAGATGGATGGATAAAAGTGTGGGGATACACAACCCATCTGCAACTCAAACAACAAGGTAATTATAACCCAGGCGATCGCACTTATTCTTTAGACAACGAAGACCTCATCCACGACTTAAATATGCTGTGGATAACGCGTCAACTTTGCCCTGATACTGCAACTAAAACTGAACTTCAACCTCTCCCTAACATACCACTAGCCCAAGCAAATAATTTACTAGAAAGATTAGCTAATCCTGCATTAGCCTTTCCTAGATTGGCAGTTCCTTTTAGCTTATGGGGAGCCTTACTAGAACATGGTGGTTGGAGACATAAATTATATGAACTACGCTTAGGAATTCCCGAACAGTGGTCAATTATCCAATGGGTCAAAACTGGAATTTCTGATTTAGCACAGCAAATTGGCTGGGGTTATTTAGATTTTGAAACAAATTTTAATAGTAGAGGATTCTCACCAAATAATGAGCCTGTTATTTTGTCGCGTCATTTGATAATTGCTGGTAAAAATTATGAGTTACAAGTCAAATTTTTAGGAGATAACACAGCCAAAATTTGGTGTATAGAATTGCATAGTTTATCATTACAAGGTTTAATTCCCGGCGGATTTAAATTGCGCTTGTTAACTGAAGATTTACAACCATTTCCAGATAATGAGTGCGTTGCTAATGCACCGACAGAAAAGTTAGCAATTGAATTAGAACTGGAAACAGGTGAAGGTTTAGTGTGGGAAATTGAACCAACACCAGAAAATTATGAGCGAGAAATATTGAGATTTTAAAACTCTATCAATTCTCAGCATAACTCCGCGTTGACTCAGCGCACCTCTGCGTTTAAAAAAATAGTCCCTACAATTTGACAATCTATACTTAATTTTTAAAATATGCCCCGTGCCATTATCCAAACAGATGTAAAAAAACTTTGGTGTCTACTTATTGGTATTAATGAATATCAAGATAAAAATCTTCGTTCACTACGTTACGCAGTTGCAGATTGTCAAGGATTCGCTCAAGCGTTAAAACAAGCAAATCACAAATTTATCCAAACAGAAATTATTGAGTATCATTCTCACTCTGCCGAAACACCATCACTAGCAAAAATTCGGACTAGTTTCCAGCAAATAGTGAAATCGGCTAACCCCCAAGATACAATTTTATTCTACTTTTGTGGACACGGAATGCTGGAGTCGGAAAGTCAGCAGGCGGTGTTGTGTTTAACCCATACTCAAACAGACGATTTACTCAACACTGGTTTGACAATGCAAGAACTCTTAGCAGTGTTAGGTAATTGTCAAGCTGCTCAACAAATAGTTGTGTTAGATGCTTGTCATAGTGGTAGTTTAACCCTAAGAAATTCACCAACTCCGCGGATGTTGGAACAGTTACAAAAAGTTGCTGTTCAGAAAAAACAGACAGGCTATAATCAAGGATTTTATGCCTTACTTTCCTGTGATAAAGAGCAGTTATCTTGGGAATTTCCTGATTTGGGTCATGGAGTATTTACCTATTTTTTGATTCGTGCTTTATTAGGTGAAGCGGCTGATTCTAGAGGGGAAATTGAAGTTAAGTTACTCTATAAATATATTTATCACAATACCCTTCAGTATATTGATAAACTCAACCAAGGACTGCGGTTAATTAATCAACAAAAACGTAGTCGTGGTGAAACTGATGGTTTAAAAAAAGAACAACCACAGCAAACTCCCAAATTAATTGTAGAAGCTGTAGGAGAACTCGTTATTGGGTATAAAGCTACAGAAATTGAAATGCGATCGCTCCGGCAAGCTTTAATAGTAGATGGACTATTAGATGGGGAAATAATTCCTGAGATTAGTAAAATGCTGGCTGGTGCAGGTGGCTTTGACTTGAAATATTGGCATCCCCAGGTGAGAGATTTACCGGATGTCCGCCAAGCGATTCAAAATTGCTTACTAAATCAGGAATCTGAGGAACGTTTAGAAGATGCGACATCTCTACTTTACCTGCGGGGACGAATTACAGAAACAAACACAGGTGAAGCTCTTTTAGTAATAAGTGATGAAATAAAAATAAGTCGTGATTGGTTGCGCCAAAATCTGCGTCAGTCAAATATTGCTCAACAAATTGTGGTTTTAGATTGTCTTGTAGACACACCAAATAGTGCTTCTCTCCAAAATTGGCTAGAAGATTTACAACAAGAATCAGAATTTAGTCAATGTTTAATTATTGGTGCGGCGACTGCTGAAAATGACGAAGAATTTGCCACAGCTTTGTTCACAACTTTGCAAACAGCCAACGTGCAAATAGGTTTATCGGTTGCTGGCTGGATTATGGGTGTACAGCGCGAACTTGCAGAAAGCCAAATTTGGCGAAATTATTGGTTAGGCGGAATGCAAGGAGTAATTGAAGTTTTACCTGCTACTTTACAAAAAAAATCCCAACGGGTTGATTTAGGGATTTGTCCCTATATGGGATTAAGAGCTTTTAGTGAAAAAGATGCACGATATTTTTACGGTCAAGAAGCGCTCACACAAAGGATAATTAATGAAGTTAATCATAAGTCTTTTTTGGCAGTAGTTGGTGCTTCTGGGAGTGGGAAATCTTCGGTAGTTCAAGCTGGATTAATGGCGCAAATGCGGCTAGGAAAACAACTGCCGGGAAGTGAAACTTGGTTAATTAAATATTTGCGTCCTGGGGAAAAACCTCTGCAAGAATTAGCTAAAATTATGGCAGATGGGGAGGAAAACCCATTACAAACCGAAGGATTATTACACTTAGGCGGTGAAGGTTTTGTCCATTGGTTACGCACCAGAACTGAGCCAATGATGGTTTTAGTGATTGACCAATTTGAAGAAATTTTTACGCTGGCGGCTACAGGCGATCGCCAACTTTTTTTAGATATCCTTTTAGAAGCTTTAGAATACGCAGCCGACCGCTTTAAGTTAATCATTACTCTCCGCGCTGACTTCATCTCACCTTGTCTAGAATTACCTCGACTATCGCAAAAATTACAAGCATCTCATGTTTTAGTTCCACCCCGACTGAGCGAAGAAAATTATCGGCAGATTATCGAAAAACCAGCACAGCAAGTAGAATTAAAAGTCGAGTCAGGTTTAGTGGAATTACTGTTAAGTGATTTACAACAATCGGCTGGAGATTTACCATTACTGCAATTTGTTTTAGAGCAGTTATGGGAACACCGCAACCAAAGTACTGGGGAATTAACAGTCTCTGCATATCGGGATAAAATAGGCGGGATTAAGGTAGCGCTAGAACTCAAAGCTCAAGCAATTTATGATAGTTTATTTCCAGAAGAACAGAAAATAGCGCAATGGATTTTTCTCTCTTTAACTCGTCTCGGACAGGGAACAGAAGACACTAAGAAACAAATCAAAAAATCGCAATTATTACAAAGTAAATATTCTCCAGTATTAGTAGAAAAAACTTTGCAAAAGTTCATTGATGCTAAACTAATTGTCGTGAACTTACCAGAAGATGAAACAAATATTGGGCAAAGTCGCACGGCCGATCAGATTTCTCAAGAATTAGAACTGATAAAAAGTGAAGTCTCTATAGAAGTAGCTCACGAAATTTTGATTCGCCACTGGTCAAGCTTGCGTTGGTGGCTAGATGAAAACCGCGATCGCTTGTATCAACAAGAGCGTCTAGAAAAGAAACGCAAAGAATGGGAGCAAAAGCACAAACACTCAGATTTTTTACTGCAAAAAACTCAACTCACAGAAGCAGAAGCATACTATCAAAAATACAAAGATTATCTCACACCCCAAGAGAAAGAATATATTCAAGCTAGTAAACAAGCGCGGCGAAAAAATCGTTTCTTACTAGGTAGTACCAGTACTATTACATTATTATTAATTGTTGCTTCTGGTATAGTTGCTTGGCAACAACAACAGCAGAATCAGTTGGCTCAACTTATCCGCTATAGCTCATTTAATATTATTACCCCAGATATTGCTAAAACTACAATTAATAGTCTATCGGCACTGCTAAATAATGCAGACCAACATCAAAAAGCTGGTGATATCAATCAAGCATTGGATGACTATCGGCAAATTTGGCGCATTAGTCTTAACTTACAAGAAAAAATTAGCCAAGAACCACAAAAATTTGCTGATATTTTAAGTCAAAAAAATATATTGCAACAAGCATCGCAACAAGCTGAAAAATCCTTGGCAGAAATTATTAAAAAAACTAGACTTTCTACTTTAGATGCTGAACTCCACCAAGGTAAATTTGGTGATTTAGTTGAAACTAACTTTGCCAAGTTTGAAAATCAATATACAGGCGCACTCAAAACATCTTATGCAATTTTGATGCGCGAACAAGGTGCGAAAGCTGATGTAAATAATGATGGTTATCTGACAGAAGGAGAAGAAAAACTTCTACCCTGTGCAACTCTTAAAGATATAGAAGAATTGTGGCGCAAATATACAGAAAACCGCTGTAATTGGCAGGATGAATCTACTTGTAGCGAGTTGCAAGGACAAAACCTCACCATTAAATTATCATTTCCGCCCAGTGCTTATCTTTTAAAACGGCGTTGGGAGGAGTGTCAAGTTAAATAAGAATTCAAAAATAATTGCTATCAACTGAGCAAATGTCTCTCCTCAAGCAAGATGGTCAGTTAAAATAATCAGGGTAGTCATACTTCAAAGCCAATGAATATTAATATTGATATACCTGATGAAATGCGTGTTTATGTAGAGGCACAAGTGATGGCAGGTGCTTACAGTAGCATTGGTGAATATTTTCTAAATTTGCTAAAGCAAGACCAAAAAAAGAAAGCTCAAGCCAACTTAGAAGCGCTTTTGAAAGAAGGGATTGATTCTCCAGGACAGGAAGTAACACCAGAATATTGGCAGAATTTGCGTTCTACTGTTTTAGGACAGAATAGTATAGGTAACTCAAGCAACACATGAACTATCGGTTAATTATTAAAGACCGAGCAACGCAAGATTTGCGACTTCTGGCAAATTATATATTGGTCAATGGAAATAGTGATGTAGCAGTTAAATTCTTAAATGCTGCCGAAATGACCTTTGTTCAGTTGCAAAAGACTCCAGGGATGGGAAAGGTAACGCAATTAGTTGTATCGAGTTTAGGTAAAATCCGACAATGGCGCATCAAAGATTTTCAGGATTATTTGATTTTCTATCGGATTGAAGATACCACCGTTGAAATTCTTCGAGTATTTCACGGAGCAAGAGATATAGCTGATGTACTAAGCGAATTAGACGAAGAGCTTTAACCCAAAATCAAACTTCATTTTGACGCTAAATTCTCATTACTTTGACTAACGCAACAATTCCTCTACTTGATGCTGACTCCACAAGGTTCTATACAGACCTTCTTGTTGCACTAGTTCTATATGATTGCCTGTTTGGACAATTTTACCTTTATCCATGACTAAAATTCTATCAGCGGCGGCGGCGGCAGAAAGTTGGTGGGTGATAAAAATGACAGTTTTGCGGCTAGTTCCACTAGAGAGATTTTTGAGAATTTTGGTGGCCGTTTGATTATCAACGCTAGATAAAGCATCATCCAAAATTAAGACTGGAGCATCAACTAGCATGGCTCTGGCTAAAGCGGTGCGTTGTCTTTGTCCGCCAGATAAGGTGATACCGCGTTCGCCAACTAGAGTTTCGTATTGTTGGGGAAAATTAATAATTTCCGAATGAATCTGAGACATGACAGCTACAGATTCGACATCTTCTTGTTCGCGTACGGGGTCAGCATAGCGAATATTATTTTTGATGGTGGTGCTGAACAAAAAACTATCTTGGGGAACATAGGCGATCGCACTTCGCAAATCTTCTAATACGATTTTGGTAATATCTACCCCATCTAAAAATAATTGTCCAGGCGCAATATCTAACAACCGAGGTAAGGCGTTGGCTAAAGTAGATTTCCCTGAACCAATTGCCCCAACAATGGCTACTGTTTCTCCGGGGACAATTGTAAAATTAAGATGATCTAAGGCAGGTGTCGCCATTTCTGGGTAAGTAAAGCTGAAATTTTTTGCGGTAATTTCGCCTTTTACTTCCGCCAGCGGTAAATGTACAGCATCACCTGTATCTTGAATTTTGGGTGTGACGCTGAAAATCGATTCTAAGCGATCAATACTGACTTCACCGCGTTGATAGGTGGTAATGGTAAAACCTAATAAAGCGGTGGGAAACACGAGTCGTTCTACATAAATTAGCAGTGCTAAAAAGTCACCAACTGCTAAAGTTCCCCCAGAAATACGCGTTGTACCTAACCAAATAATAATTAAAGAACTGATATTAGCTAAACCGCCAATTAACGGAAACAATACATTCCGGCTTTTTGCCAATTGCAGGTTAGCTTTTAATAGCTGCTGATTTTTTTTAGCAAAAGCTTGACGCTCGTTTTCTTCTTGAGCGTAAATTTTAATTAAGGCAATGCCGCTAATATCCTCTTGAATCAGTTCACTAATATCAGAGAGTCTTTCTTGGACAGCGGCTTGTTGTTTGCGTAGGCGATCGCTAAACAAATGCACCAACAAAAACATGAAGGGGTACACTGCTAAAGAATACAGTGTCATGTCTCGGCTAATTGTCAGCATTACAGGCAGTGTCAAAGTGTAAGCAAAAAAAGTATTGGCTAAACTTAGCACCGCGAAACCCAACAAGCGCCGGATATTTTCCACATCGCTGGTAGCGCGACTAATCAAATCCCCAGCGGTATTCGTCGCAAAATAAGCCGGCTCTAACTTCAGTAAATGTTCAAAAATCCGTTGTTTTAGGTCAAATTCTACCTGTCGTCCTACGCCAAATAGCCAGATACGAGAAGCCATGCGGATTAACCACATTGCCGAACTCAACAAAATGATGATTACAACATAATGTAGTAGTTGGTTCCAGCTAAATTGAGTTGAAAGTTTATCAACACAGCCACGAATTAACCAAGGAATATAAACGCCCAAACCATTGACAGACAACAAAGCAAAAATGCCTAATGTTGCCTCTACCCAATGAGGACGCAGGTAAGCACCGAGTTTAGCTAGTCGTCGAGATTTTGCCATTACAGCAATTTTGCAACTCCATCATCCTAAAACAAACGGATCGTAGGTTTATATTTTATCTACAAAGAATTCAGGAGTGTGTGGTCAGAATTCAGTAGAGAAAATTATTTTCTGAATTCTCCATTCTGAATTCAGGTTTTTAAATAAGGCCAGCCACTAGGGCGTAGCGTTGTGGCCTTGTTAATTTTACTTTTTTAACCCTAGGACTGGCGACCACGCAAGAAAAAGTAAACTTGGTTGAGGTAACTTTCCCAAACTTGGGTGGTAAGTTGGAGTGTTTCCGCACTGGGTACAAAGTCTTCCAGTCGCAAACCTCTTTCGCGAATTTGCTGTGGATTTTGTAATAGGTAAGGCGGAATTTGGAGATCGAAAGAGTTGAAAGCAATTGCCTTTAGCCCTAGTGTACTATTTACATCACTAGTTGTAGTTCCTGGTGCTAATGCTACGAGAACTTCCGAGCCAGTCGCCCCTTCTGGCAAATAATTTCTGACTATTTCCTGATTTGCTACAGTGGGATTAACAACTGCGGCAATTGGTGTTCTTACCAAAAAATAAGCGATCGCTGGTGTACTAGACAACAGCAAAATTGTCAACGCCCAACCAATTAAATATCCTCCTGGTTTATCTATCCCTCCACCCTTAATTTTTTGGGCGGCAAAAATCATCATTAATACTGATGCTCCCAAAGGCTTGAGGGGGAATGATATCACCCTCCATAAAGATGCCACAGCTGGTTCGTTGGGGTTAACGAACGACAAAGCTAGGACAACCAAAATAATTACTAGGACTACTCGCCCAGCAAATGTTCCTTGAGGATAGAACCTCTGGAACAACGAATATACGATAGTGCCAACAAGCAGCCACAAAAGTACGCGGCTCAACAATATGAACATAGATTAACTCTCAAATTTTCTAGTGCGATCAGCCTAGGGTTTGGAGCAAGATGTGTATTTGACCGTCAAATTGTAATCGGACTTTTACTTGACTGCAAATATTACCACCCTCACACCTAATGACTACCGTCGTAGTGATTTTAGAGCAATTTTTTGACACTGCGTCTATTATTTATAATTTTCCAGGTGAGTCAATAAATTAGGGGTGTAAGGGTATGGGGGTGTAAGGTTTGGGCTTTAGGGGAAATATAACCTGTGTTGACTTACTTTTGTCTCAGTTTCCGGCAAATTTTTTTCCCCAATACCCATACATCCCTACATCCCTACACCCATAATTAATTGAGCAATTGTCAACTCAGAGGGGAAAAACTATGTCGCCGGAAAAGCCCAGCATTTTAGTCACGGGGGGAGCAGGATATATCGGCTCCCATACGGTGCTTGCTCTTAAGCAAGCTGGTTATGACGTGGTAATACTTGATAACCTGGTTTACGGACATCGAGAGTTGGTAGAAAAGATTTTAAAAGTAGAACTGGTAGTGGGTGATACAGGCGATCGCCCTTTATTGGATGAATTATTTAACACCCGTAAGTTTGCGGCTGTGATGCACTTTTCTGCTTATGCTTACGTAGGCGAGTCGGTGACTGACCCAGCAAAATATTACCGCAACAATGTGGTCGGCACTTTGACTTTATTAGAAGCAATGCTGGCTGCGTCAATTAATAAATTCGTCTTTTCTTCAACCTGTGCCACCTACGGAGTCCCAGAAGTCGTCCCAATTCCCGAAAACCATCCCCAACACCCAATTAACCCCTATGGGGCTACTAAGCTGATGGTGGAGCAAATTCTCTCTGATTTTGATGTCGCTTATAAATTAAAGTCAGTGCGGTTCCGCTACTTTAATGCGGCTGGTGCGAATCCTGATGGTTTGCTAGGCGAAGACCACAACCCAGAAACTCATTTAATTCCTTTGATATTGCTGACAGCTTTAGGTAAGCGTGAGTCTATCTCGATTTTTGGGACAGATTACCCCACACCTGATGGTACTTGTATTCGTGATTATATTCATGTTAATGATTTAGCCGATGCCCATGTTTTGGGACTGGAATATTTATTAAAGGGTGGCGATAGCGAAGTATTCAATTTAGGTAATGGGAGTGGCTTCTCTGTGCGAGAAGTGATTGCGGCGGCTGAGTCGGTGACGGGGTTAGCTATTCCCATTCAAGAATGCGATCGCCGTCCTGGTGATCCACCTGTTTTAATTGGTAGTAGTGAAAAAGCGAGAAATATCCTCGGCTGGCGATCGCAATATCCCTCTATCCAAGATATTGTGACTCATGCCTGGCAGTGGCATCAAAAGCGACACAGTTGAAGAAGGCAGGAGGCAGAGGGCAGGAGGCAGGAAGAGTTTTAATCCTCTCTTAATTTTTCCTTCTACCCCCTGCTTTCCTCAATAACTAACTTCTTCTTATCTTTTGTAGGACAACAAAGAAAATACCAATAAGTGCCAAACCGGGAATTGCGATCGCCCAAACTGGTAAAGTGCTAGTGGTTTCTTGAGCTACATTACTGTTGACATTCTGTACTGATTGGGTATTAGCAGTACCAGCCGCGACGGTGACTTCAAACTTGAGATTAAAAGGCTTGAAACTTGTGCCTTTTGCGGGTTTACCATTTAGCTGTAATTGATAAATGCCGGGTTTTGGGAAAGTAATTGCGGCTCCGGGAATACCTTGAAAGCGTTCAGCGGCTACGGGTTGTAAGGATGGTTCGAGTAGGGCTGGCTCACTGGGGGTGTGGGGTTCGGCGTAAACTGCTAATCGGCAATTACATTGGGCGAGAGGAATAGTTTGTCCACCTTTACGGGTAAGAGCAAACCAAGCTTGTGTCGGTTCACCAGCACGAGGATTATCATTAGGTTCGAGATGGAGAGTTGCGCCGACATCTGCGGCTACTTGCACTTTATGGGCTAAGACAGGATAAATAGTAGTAATTGCGATCGCTAAACAAAACAGCAATAATACATTTAACTTTTTCTTGATTGGATAATAATTCATTCTCCCCCTGTTCCTCTGCTCTCCTGCTCCCTTTGCCCACCTGCTTTGAGCCAACGCAACAGCAACACACCAAGAGTGGCAATTCCTAACAGCAATGTTGCTAATTTATTCGCCCAAGTTGATTCTAGGGAACCCAGGTAATGGGAACCAATCAACACTGCATGAAAGGTACTTAAGAGTAAAGCCGGCACACTTAAAAGATGAATCTGTCGCCACCGCTTACCCCAAGATTTTTGCAATGATTCCCAACTAGTTAAAGCAGCAGGGGTCATTAATATCAATGCTATAGCACCCGCAGCCATCCCCCAGCGAAATTCTGCGGGAAAAAACCAAAAAGCGGCAAAATTCCATTGCAGAGAATGTTCAATCATGTGGGTGGTGTGAACGACAGATAACACAAAAGCACCCACGCCTAAAGCCCGACGGTAACGCATCGGTGCAGCCCACAGGTTACTAATTGGGCGAGCAATCAGCGCTAACATGAGACAAAATAGGGCAGCGTGTCCGGTGTAATCTACCGTTGTGTCACCAGTCCGCAATAAAGTAATTGCGCCAATGACTAGTGTCACCCAACCGCCTAAACGAAATAATTGACTGCGTCTATCTTTACTAATTAACGAAGTCGAAACACCAACCCCCAGCATGGTGGGTAAAGTTCCTGAACCAAAAGCTAACATGGTGGCTGCACCCATCCAGAGGTTACTAGTTTCTGCGGCTTTAATTTGAGCAGCATACAAGAAACCACAAGGCATTAAACCCCAAGTCATCCCTAAAAATATCGGTGTCCACCATTTGGTTTGGTAGGAAAGTTTAATCATGCCTGTACTCAGGCGATCGTGTAAATTACTTTTTAATAAAGGGTGTAATACAGGAATATGGGGCAACCAATTTGGTTTAATTTGTCCTAAGCCAAACCAAATCAGCATTATCCCGGTAATCATCGCCATCAAGCGACGAAATTCGCTGCCAATACCTGCTAGTTGCCCACCTTCAAACAATACTGAACCTAAAGCCCCAATGCCAGCGCCAACCAGAGCATAGCTTAACATTCTGCCGAGATTCAGCAAAAAGTGAAATTTTAATTGCTGTTGCCAAGTAGATGAATTTTCTGAGACAGATTTTTGTCCATTTTGCTTATGAGACAACGAAAACGCTACTGTCAAAGGGCCACACATCCCAAAGCAATGCCCAAAACTGCCTAGAAACCCTAGGATTGCTATCAGCAACAAATCTACCATATTCCTAGGAAGCACAAGGCAGGATTACGCATAAACAGCAGGGAAAACAAGAAAGTCAACGATAGTCACAAATATAATGAATGACACAGAACTTTCCCTGTATGGAACAATAAGTTAAATTTGTGCCTCTGTCAAAAGACAACTCGTCAAACTTTGGGTTTGCGCTACTCTAGGTCTGGAAGGCAAGGTTCAGTGTATGCAAAAACGGATTTGGCTGATGCTGTTGGCGCTGGTGGTAGTGGTCATAGTTGGAAGTAGAAGTATTGCGTTTAATAGTTTTTTTCTACCACGTCCTGCATCAGAGATTGTTGAGAAAATACCAGCAAAACAAGCTCAACCACAGCCCCCAGCACTGGAAATTACGCCGCAGGTTTCTGCTGAGAATTTGCTTAACCACATTCAGCAGTTAAATTTTCAACGTTACACAACAGCAGAGCGATCGCGTACTCGTACATATATCACAACCCAATTAAAAAAATTTGGCTGGAAACCACAGCTAGAAAAATTTGCTGAGGGTGTGAATATCTTTGCTGAACGTTTAGGGACTGACAAAACAGCAGGTACAATTCTTGTCGGCGCACATTACGATACTGTCGCTTCCTCTCCTGGGGCTGATGATAACGGTACTGGGGTGGCGGTGGTGCTAGAAGTTGCTAGATTACTTGGTTCACAATCCACACCACGGACTTTGCAGTTAGCTTTTTTTGACAAAGAAGAAGCAGGACTTTTAGGTAGTAAGGCTTTCGCCGCTAAAGCTCAACGCTTGGAGAATTTAAGCGGTGTAATTGTGATGGATATGGTTGGTTATGCTTGTTACACTCCTGGCTGTCAACAATATCCACCGGGTTTACCTGTGTCACCACCCAGCGATAAAGGTGACTTTTTAGCAGTGGTGGGTGATATAGAACATTTACCATTGCTGAGTGCTTTTCAGAAATCACAGCCAGATAATTTACCAGCAGTTCTCACAGTTCCTATTCCCTTAAAAGGCTTACTCACACCTGATACCCTGCGTAGTGATCATGCACCGTTTTGGTATCAAGGAGTCGGTGCTGTTTTAGTGACGGATACAGCTAATCTCCGGACTCCCCATTATCATCAATCTAGTGATCAGCCGAGTACAATTGAGCGATCGTTTTTTGCAGGTGCAGCGCAGATTGTGGTTAATACTACCACTGCTTTATTACAAAAAAGTGATAGCTTGGCAACTCAACCATCTGTTTGATACTAATACCAATTCTTACTTAAATTAGTACTGCTTTAGGTTGATGAACTGGGATTTCAATCAAAAATTTAGTACCTTCTCCTAGCATGGAATCACACCATATTTTGCCATGATGTTTTTCTGTGATAATTTGGTAGCTAATGGATAGACCTAAGCCCGTACCTTTACCAATTGGTTTGGTGGTAAAGAAGTGATCAAAAATGCGCGATCGCACTTTTTCAGGCATACCCAAACCATTATCAGCGATCGCAATCTGCACCCAATTACCAGCCTTCACTTGAGTTGAAATCCAAATTTTCCCAGGCTGTGTTTGTTGATTAACTTTTATCTGTTGTCGAGCAGATTCCTCCAGCACATCAATCGCGTTCGTTAGTAAGTTCATAAATACCTGATTGAGTTGTCCAGGATAGCATTCAACCAACGGCAATTGACTATAGTTTTTGATCACTTCAATCGCTGGAAATTCTGGTTTTGCTTTGAGGCGATGTTGCAAAATTAGCAGTGTGTTATCAATGCCTTCGTGAATGTCAACAGCTTTGAATTCAGATTCATCCAAACGGGAAAAGTTACGAAGAGATAAAACAATTTCCCGAATCCTTTCTGTACCAATTTTTATGGATTGCAGTACCTTGGTGAGGTCTTCATCAACAAAGTCAAAGTCTACATCATCCAAAGTTGCTTGGAGTGTTTGAGGCGGGTTAGGGTAGTGGTCTTGGTAGGCGTAAACCAATTTTAGTAGGTCTTGAGTGTAACTATCAATATGGGCAATGTTGCCATAAATAAAATTTACGGGATTGTTAATTTCGTGGGCTACTCCAGCGACTAATTGCCCCAGACTCGACATCTTTTCGGTTTGCACCAGTTGTAGTTGAGTATTGTGCAGCTGAGTTAAAGCTTGCTGAAGTTCTGTGGAATGCTGTTCTTTTTCAGTCAGCAGTGTTTTCACACGTTCAATCAGATTATTAAATGCAATCGCGAGGACACCTGTTTCATCCTTGGTGATCACAGGGGCTTGCAAGTCAAAGTTAGACCCTTGAGTAACTTGCTGCGCCACTTCTGTGACTAATTGCAGTGGTTTAGCAATGCTGCTGGAAATTTGCCACCCCAGAAGCAATGCCAAAATCACACAACCTAAACTTGTGATCCCAATCACAATTATCGTGGGTTTAGCTTGGGCGATCGCTTCGTCATATAACGATGACCACTCTAAAATGACTGCACCTTCTATCTGCCCTTTCAGCACTAACGGCGCAACAATTAGTTTGACTCCCTGCGGATAGTCCTCACTCTTTTCGAGATAGGTTCTGTTTTTACCATCTTGCATTGTCTGCTGAGTTTCGTTATTCGGGTCATGATCAAGAATGCTGCCAATATCTTCAGCAACAACGTCCGCTACGATCACTTTTTGCCGATTGATGATCTCAATATCTCGCTTTTTCTGGTTATGCAGCAATATAACGTGTGCTTGAATTCTGTCTGAATTTTCCAGAGAAATAGATCCTCCGTCATCATTAATATCTTGAGCAATCAAGATAGCAATCAAGTTTGCAGTATGTTCAGCTTCGGCGATCGCCAAATTTTCAGCAATTTTTTGGTTTTGGGCGATCGCAACTGCACCAACAACACTTGTTAATAAGGAAAAACCAATGAAACTTCCAACAAGCTTATGAGAAATTTTCATGGCGATAAGTCAGTCATAACCACATCAACATAAAATTATTTTTCCCATCTCCTTGCAAAAAATCCAAATATCATCATATTTTCCCGTCAGGGTGGTTTTTGCCCAACTTTGTATCTTCATTAGGTGTTAATTGTTTATAAGTGAGTGTCCAGTTCTGTTTGTTATTGAGTTGGAAATAAGAACCTTGGAAAATTAGCCGCAAAGCGAGGCGAGTTCTCAGATAATACCTAATTAAATGAGTTTCTGGCTCGGCAAAGACATCATCATAGTTTTGGCTGTAACCAAAGGGTTTAGAACAGTAACTACTACCACCCATAACTGTTAACACAAAAAATGGCGCTTCCTTATATTCATCGGGAACCATAAAAATGCCGTATACATGATGTTCGCCTAGCCACGGTTCCACGACAACTTGAGAGGCGGGTATTTGCAGTTTTTGTCTGTTTGATTTCAAAAAAGCTTCTGAGTTGCATTGAGTGTCATGTACAGGCCACCACAGTATCACAATCAATATTGAAAACAGCAGAATAAAAACATAGATAACTTTGCGACGCATACTTAACCAAGATGAAGTTTGTAGTCTGTATGTTAAGCAAAACCTTGTCGTGACCACAGCAACCTTGTCGTGACCACAGCAAACCTTGTCGTGACCACAGCAAACCTTGTCGTGACCACAGCAAACCTTGTCGTGACCACAGCAAACCTTGTCGTGATCACAGCAACCTTGTCGTGACCACAGCAAACCTTGTCGTGACCACAGCAAGTTTTGCAGCTTTGACAATTGACCATTGACACCTATCTAAGTCCTAAATTCGTCAAACAGCAAAATATTAGTTATATTCCCGTCAGAATTCATTGACAAAAATTTTTATGAGAATAAGTAGAAAAGCTCTAAATTTATTGCTAGGTTGCTTTTGTGCTGTCACAGTCACAAATTTTTTAAGTATAAATACTGCGGCAAAAGCTGCTGATACAGTTGTGTTACGTTATGGTTTGTTGGCGGAGTCGGTTTCTTTGGCGGAGTTACAAAAAGCAGCAGAGGTTGGGGATTTTCCTAATGGTTTTGAGCTTTATGGCCGCAAATTATCCTCACAACAGCGGCGCTTTCTGTTAGAAACTCTAAAAATGCCACTACAGTTAAATGTTGTGACTGTTAATAGGTTACTCAATACTCAGATTGGGACAACGATTCTCGATGATTTTTCCACAGCTGTTGTGCGTAAGGATAAAGCTGGTGTACAAGCCCTCAGAGCCGGATTAGTTATTGGTTCGACTGCACCTCAAGGTCTTTCGCTACTAAGCTTTATTGCAGCTTATCCTAGTCAAAATCTGGAAATTAATTTACCACAAATTTTCAAAATTGCAGGGAATTTTAATACGGCATTTTGGCGGACTCAACAATTTATGTTAGCGATCGCACCCCAACTTAACCACCAATCGCTACAAGTTTCTTTACCTTTTGACCCCAGTCAACCCGGTACGGCGCAAGTCCAAGTGCTGAAATTAAATTGGAATGACCCCCAGCGTAACCGCAATATTCCGGTTGATATATATTGGTCAAATGCTGCAACTGCAAATAAACCACTAATTATCTATTCTCACGGTTTAGGTTCTGTGCGGACTGATTTACGCTATCTCGCGGAACATTTAGCATCTCACGGTTATATATTTGTTGCTGTGGAACATCCTGGTAGTAACCAGACAAATGTTGATGCTGGTTTACAAGGTAAAGGTAAACTTCTCAAACCACAAGAATTTTTAGACCGCCCTAAAGATATTAGTTTTGTCTTAGATGAACTCGCCAAAATTAACCAAAATACTAACGACCCTTTAGCGGGAAAACTGGCAACTGATAATGTGATGGTGATTGGTTATTCTTTTGGTGGCGGTACAGCTTTGGCGTTGGCTGGTGGTGAACTACAACTTGATAAGCTCAAACAACGCTGTAAACAAAATTTGGCGGTGTTAAGTTTAGGCGAAACTGCACAGTGTGTTGCTCAAGAACTACCAAACAACACTTATCAAATGCGGGATAATCGCATTAAGCAAGCGATCGCTCTTAATCCTACCAGTTCTTTGATGTTTGGCGACTCTGGTTTAACTAAGGTGCAAGTCCCAACGCTGATATTAGCCAGTTCCGCCGATAAAACAACTCCGGCTTTAACTGAACAAGTTGTCGGATTTCACAAAATTCCTGCGCCTAAATGGCTGGTTGGTATCCTTGGGGGTACTCATCTCAGCGTCAAAGACCCCAGCACTACTTTAGATCAAGCAGGACAAGCCAATACACCTTTTAGTGGTGGCGAAGTTGTGGGGGAACAAGCATCAGATGTTCGCAAATTTGTCAAGGTGATAGTTTTGGCTATGGCTGCACAACTCACCCCAGAAGCTAAACAATATAGTGTGTTTTTAACACCTGATTATGCTTTTTCTGCTTCTACACCAGCATTTCCCTTCCGCATTGTGACAGAAATTCCTCCTGATGCGCTCAAAGTGGTGGAGGAATTTGTAGAAAGGTAAAAGTGAAAAGGTAAAAGGTAAAAGGTAAAAGCAAAGAATAGTTATTTTATCTCCGAGCCAGAGATCATCCTCTGGCTTGATTTATCCAGAAAATTAGCGATCGCTACCTTTTTATTGACTATATAAATTTTTCTTATTACTGATATTTGGCTTTTTGTGTCAATTTCTGTTGACTTGTCGTAACAACTTAGTTACACTTGTTAACATAAGTTTATAAATGAGAAATAAACTACAACCAAACCCGCTAACAAATAAAGATATTGTGAGAATTTGATATCTTTTGCCCTTAGCGATGCAACGGACTTCAGTATCGGTATCTCCCATCGACATTTGGACTTCTCCTAATCACCTCGGTTTAAACAACGCCGAGGTTTTTTCTTTTCAGAGGCCAATATTCATTAACTTTCAAACTTCACACTTATCTAGACGGCGAAATAAAAATAACCACAGTGGTAAGGAACTGTTAATAGCGATGAGTCGGACTAAATGTCCTGTGGTGACAATTTCCACATTATGATCTAATGCTAAAGAAACCAAAATCATTTCTGCGGAACCACCTGGTGCTGTGACTAATAGACAAGTCAACCAATCCCAAGAAGTTAATTGCATTGCCAGCATAGCAGCGATCGCACCTGCAACAAGAGTCAAGGCGACAGAAATCAAAGCGCAACCGACAGTTCGTTTCCCAAAGGCGGGTTTTTCTCCCCAATACTCACCGATGGTAATTCCCAACAGCATTTGACCGACTATATTAATCAATGGTTGTGGACTCAAATCAGCCTCACTGACAAAAGGGAGCAAATTTAGGCAAGAATTAAAAAATATTCCCAGTAATAACGCTCCAAAAAAATCACCAGCGGGAATTTTGAAGGTAATAGCTAGGTAGACTATCAATGCAGTAATCAGCAATGCTACAAATAATAGTCCGAGTTGTGATGGTTCCAGATTAAGTAAAGTATGTTTAACGGGAAGTGTTGATGAATTCCAATAATTACCAACAGTTGTTCTCGCAATAAAAGGAATTACCAATACTACACAAGTGACGCGAATCGCCTGAACTAGAGCCACCAAGGTAACATTTTTATTATAATCAGCAGCAATTGATGACATTACGCCCACGCCACCAGGAACTGTCGCCAGCATTGCTGTTAATAAGTTGGTTTTACTTAATCGGGAATAAATATAGCCAATACAGCTACCACATAATAATAGAAAAAATGTGAGAACAATAAATATAGGAATCCCCGAAGCTAAATTTATCAAGTTACTATTGCTATTAGATAAACCAACAGTCAATCCTACAAGTCCCATCCCGACTTTTCTTACAGTTCGGTTAGGTTGGGGAATGTATTGATAAAAAATTCGGCATCCTTGAAGGATGATTGTACCTGCGGCGATACCACCAAATATCCAAGCAATACCGCCAATATGAAATTTTACTAAGCCTAAACCCAGTGGTAACGCTAGTAGCATTTCTAAAGACAGAACCATTAATTGACGCACAATTAGCTGTGGTTTAGCATCAGAAATATTTTGATGAAAAAGTTCCTCCTGAGTGGGAGCGACACTAAGGCTTTGATTCATTGATATGGGGTTTCTTAAAATTAAATTTGACTAAGTTTTGAAATTAATGCGATCGCCAATGAATGACAGCTTTTAAGTTCTATGTACAATGGCAACGATATAACAACAATCTTAATAAAATTTAAACATAGCTTTCATCCTAATTACCAGATGAATATTTGGTATTTAGGACAGTAAGTGTTAGAAAACAAATGTTTTCTAACACTTACTGTCTTTTTGAGTAATTTTGGATTTTAGTGACAGCAGATCAGCATTAGTCTTCATCCAACGGTGGAAAAGCTTCCTCAAATTTCCACAGTTCATCTTTATTTTCGAGAAACCAATTACGTGTAGCTGGAGTTAATTGGCTCCAAATAATAGCATCTGGAATATTCGGACACGCATATTGATATTTCTGACCAAGGAGTTTGAGATTTAACTCAACTTCATCAGGAATACCAAATTCTTGCCAGTCAACTACTACATAACTTCCGGGAATTCCCGCAGTCGGATCAAAAATTAACTGTGCAGCCCTAATTAAATCAGCAAAATGTCGTGGTTTAAGGTTAGATATCTGCTGAATTTGCAATAACTCGTCATGCTCTTGAGACATTTTCTCTGGAGTGATCAAAATTGACTATAGATAGAACTTACTGCCAGAGATTTTTATTCCCATAGTTCTAGTTTAACGCTTACAGCAAATTTACGATATCTATGAGGATAAGATGGGAAATGCGATCGCTTCTGCTTGTAGTAATTTATATCAGAAGTTAACTCAAAAAATGTATGGAAAAAATTCATATTGATGTACAGCAGGGCAATATTGCAGGAGTCGCAGATAAAATAGCCAATGGTGTTGATATTGAATGTCTAGACGAGTATTCCCAACAAACACCATTAATGTGTGCAGTTAGTAGTCCCAATGCAGGCGTTGATATGATTCGCTTCCTCTTAGAACATGGCGCGAATGTCAATGCTGTTAAACCAGAATCTCAAAATACCGTACTTGGGTTGGCTGTGCAGTCAGGAAATCTCGATAAAATCCAATTGATTCTCGATGCTGGAGCCGATATTAACTATCAAAGTCCCGATGGATATGATGTCTTAATTCATGCTATGTATGGTCGAGATATTTTGCGAGATGAAAACTTAATATCAACTTTGAATTTACTCATCTCTAGAGGCGCTGCTGTTAATGGTATGAGTAGCTACGGTGAATCTGCAATTAAAGTAGCGGCTCATATTGGGAGATTTGATGCTGTCAAATTATTATTGAACGCAGGTGCTAACCCAGAGCAACTGGGATGGACAGAATTAATGCACGCTATAGTTTTTGGCAGCCTAGAGCAAGTAAAGTTCTTGCTAGAGCAAAAAGCAGATCAAAATGTACGTGATTGTTGGCATAGAACCCCTTGGTTATTGAGTATTCAAGTGGGTGAAGTACCTAAAGCCAAGTTACTCCTATCTGCGGGAGCAAATCACAACGATGTAGGAAACTGCGGAAAAACGCCGTTAATGTATGCAATAGAAAACAATAGGCTAGAAGTCTTAGAGTGGCTAATTGCCGAGGGATTTGATATTGAAGCCACCGATGACTTTAGTAACACTGCATTAATTATGGCAGCAGAGCATGGTGCTACTGATTGCGTCAGAATTTTACTAGAAGCTGGTGCAAACCCCAGCAGAATAAATCATTGCCATGACAAAGCTATTAAGATAGCGACAAAGACGGAAATTGTCAGAATGTTAATTGCAGCTGGTGAAGATGTGAGCGATATTAACAATGATATGCGGCGATCGCTCACCGGAATTGACAACAACAAATTTTCATTATCACAAGTAACTCCAGAGCAATATTTTGCTGGCAAACATCCGCGCTTTGGCAAAACTAATCCAGAATTGATGGAAATACCTTTTTGGCAGGCCATGATTTGTCATGGTTGTTCTGCTTATGCAGCTAAAAATTTTTTTGATGATACAGAAAATTGGCAAGATAAAGCATGGTGCTATGACCGATTTGGCAGAACCATTACGCAATTACCAGATGGCAGAATTGTCGAAATTGCTGGTGAACATGAAGACTACTATGACCCTGATTTTTGTATATATAACGATGTTGTAGTTTATCAAGGTGATGGTAATTTTCAGATTTTTGGTTATCCTCAAGATGTATTTCCACCAACTGATTTTCATTCTGCCACATTAGTTGGAGAATACATATATATCATTGGCAATTTAGGATATTTCGGTACAAGAATTTATCATGAAACTCCAGTTTATAGATTACATATCCACACATTTGTTATAGAAAAAGTAGAAACAACTGGGGATAAACCAGGATGGATCAGTAAACACAAAGCTTACTACCAAGAACCAGATAAAATACATATTACTGGCGGTAAATTATGTGTGATTAATAATGAAAAAATAGAAGATTATATAGATAACTCAGTTGATTACGTATTAGATTTAATTGACTTAACTTGGAGCCGCGCAACTGTTTAAGTATAAATTTATAATAGTATCCACTATAGGTTTAATGTGCTGAAGTGAAGAGTTAACGAAATAACTTTAGGTTAGTTCTAAAGATTCAGTCAGACAGTACGAAGTTATTTCTAAAGTAAAAATAAAAATTCTCGTAGGGTGTGTTAGGTAGATATATATTGCAAGCTAACTAATCACAAAAACTATATACGAGCGCCTAACGCACAGCCAAATGATGGTGCGTTAGGCTGAAGCCATCACCCACCCTACTTAGAGTTTGCTGTTGTAATAATTTAGTTAATAAAATTTAGTTTTATAAATAACCCAACTCAAGATATAAATTTCCAGTAATAATTTACTCAGGTTTGACAAGAGCAAAATACTTACCTAAAAACACAGTCTTAAATCAACAAGCTTTGTGGAGGTAGTCACTATGATGGGAGCTATGTGGTTCTTCGTTGTCTGCTTCATTTGGCTGATGGGCTTTTCTTTGTTAGCCGAAATTTGGTTTTATGAAGAAGAGCAGGAGTTATAGTTGTTTAATAAATTCTTAAGAACAAGATAACCGACTTCTTTGAGAAGTCGGTTATCTGAAATGCTGAATAATTTGATAAAACAATTAACTACAAGTCACATTGATGAGTTTGGCAATATTTTGCACCATCAATTTCTCCTTGTAATTCATGTAATTTAACGATTTGAAAAGCTGAACCACCTTGCACTTCAGCTAAAATATAAGCATATTTTTGACCTCTATAATAATGGTCTCGACCAACTTTAGTAACACGGCGAGACTGGCTAAAGTCATTAGCAATATTAGCGTTATAAATACTTTGAATTAATTTCACAGCCTTGGCGTTTTTGCTGGTGAATTTAATACTGGAGTCTCCGCTGATTGTGATTCCTTCTTTGGTGACTATGCCATTCTCTGAAGGAACATCAACATAGAAATATAAATTACCTTTATTACCAGAATAACCATGTGCTTCGCTACTATATGTCAGCCTGGGAAGCTTGGTTTTAGTTTTTGCCCACTTAATCACCGTATTAATATTTTGTCCAGGCAGTGCATTAGCAGGTGTAACAACGAAAGTAACCGCTAATGAGGACAAAGCAGCCAAAGCAATTAAGTTAAATTTATTACTATTTTTCATAGTATTTCCTGTGTAATAATGCTGGTCACTACAGCATAGCCCATGATTATTCCAGAGTCGCGTTACGGCAATTGTTTGGTTTAGGCTAGAAAAACTGAGAAATGATTAATTTTTCTTTACACAAATGAAAAAAAGCGATCGCTCCCCTCACAAGACACATCCGTTATTACTCAGAGTCTGTCCTGATATCCGAAAAGCAAATATTTGTATATTTTTGTCGTAACTAAAGAAAATCCTAGTTACGACTCCAGTAAAATATTTTTGTAAAGTTTTTAACTTTCAGATACAAAACTTAGATTTTGTCTAATGTCCATAGAAGTATTTATTCCTAGACTTGCGACAACAAGGCTACAGAATCTACACACTTCTTAATAAATTACCAGGAAAAACGCAAAACGTTCTAATCTAAAAGCTGACTGGGTTAATTTTACTGGCAGTTTTGAAGGCGGTACTCTGAAGGCATAAACACATCAATGTGTCAAGCCTCAAAGCGACCCAGACTTAACACATAAACGATTATGATGGGAGTTTTACAAATCCGATGAGTGTTAAGGCGAGTGGTGGAAGCTCAGTTGCGCGTCCGCAACTATATCAAACCCTAGCTGTAGCAACCATTTCCCAAGCGGAACAGCAAGACCGCTTTTTGGGAAGTGGGGAATTAAATGAACTGGCAAGCTATTTTGCATCTGGTGCAAAACGGTTAGAAATTGCCCAGGTTCTCACCGAAAATTCCGAGATTATCGTATCTCGTGCTGCTAACCGGATCTTTGTTGGTGGTTCCCCAATGGCTTTTTTAGAAAAGCCACAAGAACAAGAATTGGCGTTGGCTGCTGCTGTAGGCACTGGTAGAGATGTTACAGAAAGCATGAGACTAGGAACTGTCACCTACGTTGAAAGTCGGGGTGGATTCTTAGAAAACTTGCGTTCTATCTTCAATACCTCACCTAGTGGCCCAACACCTCCAGGTTTCAGACCAATTAACGTTTCTCGTTACGGCCCAAGCAACATGGCCAAGAGCTTGCGGGACTTGTCCTGGTTCTTGCGCTATGCTACTTATGCGATCGTAGCTGGCGACCCCAACATCATTGCTGTGAACACAAGGGGTCTGCGCGAAATTATTGAAAATGCGTGTTCTGGTGAAGCAACCATCGTGGCTTTGCAGGAAATCAAGGCAGCATCTCTGTCTTACTTCCGCCAAGATGCTGAAGCGACAAATATTGTGGCGCAGTACATGGATGTGTTGCTGACAGAATTCAAAGCACCCACACCTTCGACCAAACTACGTCAACGTCCTTCTAGCGACCAACAAGGTTTACAACTGCCGCAGATTTATTTTAATGCCGCAGAACGTCGTCCCAAATTTGTGATGAAGCCTGGGTTGTCAGCCGGCGAAAAAAATGAGGTAGTAAAAGCAGCATATCGGCAAATATTTGAGCGCGATATTACCCGTGCTTACAGCTTGTCGATTTCTGATTTGGAATCCAAGGTGAAAAATGGCGACATCTCCATGAAAGAGTTTGTCCGCCGTTTGGCAAAATCTCCTCTTTACCAAAAACAGTTTTATCAGCCTTTTATTAACAGCCGCGTCATTGAACTAGCTTTCCGTCACATTTTAGGACGGGGGCCAAGTAGCCGTGAAGAAGTACAAAAATACTTCTCAATCATTTCCAACGGCGGTCTACCTAAGTTAGTTGATGCTCTGGTAGATTCGGACGAATACTCCGATTACTTTGGTGAAGAGACAGTACCTTACATTCGCGGTCTAGGTCAAGAAGCCCAAGAATGTCGTAACTGGGGGCCGCAACAAGACCTGTTTAACTACAGTGCGCCTTTCCGCAAAGTACCTCAGTTTATTACTACATTTGCGGCTTACGAACAGCCATTACCAGATCAACATCCTTACGGTTCTGGTAACGACCCATTAGAAATTCAGTTTGGGGCGATTTTCCCGAAAGAAACTCGCAACCCCAGCAGCCGTCCGGCTCCTTTTGGTAAGGATACAAGACGGATCTTGATTCACCAAGGGCCTGGGATTAATAACCAACTGAGCAATCCTAAAGCACGGGGCGTAGCGCCTGGTACTCTGGGTCCAAAAGTATTCAAACTAGATCAACTACCTGGCACTATTGGCAAAAAAGCAGCCAAGGGTGCAAGCGTTAAGTTCTCTGAAAGCTCCACACAGGCAGTAATTAGAGCAATTTACCTGCAAGTTGTTGGTCGTGATGTTTACGAAGGTCAACGTTTAAAAGTCCAAGAAATTAAGCTAGAAAACGGCGAAATTTCTGTACGGGAATTTGTGCGGGCTTTGGCTAAGTCTGATTTATTCCGCAGTTTGTACTGGACACCGTTGTATGTTTGTAAAGCGATTGAATACATTCACCGTCGCTTGTTAGGTCGTCCTACTTACGGTCGTCAAGAAAATAACAAGTACTTCGATATTGCCTCGAAAAAAGGCTTTTACGCGGTAGTTGATGCCATCCTAGACAGCGTAGAGTACAGCGAAGCATTTGGTGAAGATACAGTTCCTTACGAACGCTATCTGACTCCTGGTGGTGTGGCGCAGCGACAACTACGTGTAGGTAGCATCCGCGAAGATGTTGTCGCAACGAAAGTTGAGAAGCAAGAAACACCACGCTTTGTGGAACTGGGTGCAGTTAGCCAAAATCGCACAGAACCCGATATTCAGTTCCGCGTGAATCAAGGTGTAACTAAGCAACGCGAACAAACTAAAGTCTTCAAACTGGTAGCTAATACCGCTGACAAAGTTGCCGTCCAAACTTTGATTAGTGCTGCTTACCGCCAGATTTTTGAACGCGATATTGCACCATACATCGCCAAAAATGAATTTACAGTCCTAGAAAGCAAGCTGGGTAACGGGGAAATTTCTGTCAAAGAATTTATTGAAGGTTTGGGTTATTCAAACCTGTACCTGAAGGAATTCTATACACCTTATCCCAATACCAAAGTAATTGAGTTGGGAACCAAGCACTTCTTAGGACGCGCACCTGTTGATCAAGCAGAAATCCGCAAGTATAACCAGATTTTGGCTACCCAAGGTCTGAAGGCGTTTATTGCTGCTTTATTGAACAGTGCTGAGTATCGCCAAGTATTTGGTGAAGATACAGTTCCTTACCGTCGCTTCCCAACTTTACCTGCGGCTAACTTCCCCAATACCGAGAAGCTTTACAATCAACTCACCAAACAAAATGATGATGTAGTTGTACCCAGCTTTAAGCCAGTCAAAGCACGGATGGATTCTGCCAATACCCCAATTTTGGCAAAAGCGATCGCAGATTTGGCTTACCAATCTCGGCAAATGGATAAGAGCCAGCCGCTATTTATCGAATTAGGTCGTTCCTTTAACGATGGTCGCGGCCAATCGGTAGAAGTTGGTGTTGGTACTAGCCGTCGTAAACCGGCGCGGATTTACCGCTTAACAGATGGTACTAGCCAAGCAGAAAGACAGCAGATAATTAATGCTGCTTACTGTCAGGTATTGGATATATTTAGCGGTCAGGTTCCTGAGTATTACCGTCGTAGCGCACTCGACAGCAAACTGCGGAATGGCGAAATCTCAGTCCGCGAGTTTGTGCGCGAACTAGCAAGCTCAGAAATCTATCGCAAACGGTTCTATACGCCTTATCCCAACACCAAGGTAATTGAGTATCTATTCCGTCACCTGTTGGGTCGCGCACCAGCTACTCAAGGCGAAATTAGGCAGTATAACAAGTTGCTGGCTGATAGTGGTCTCAGAGCCGCTGTAGAGGCAATTGTTGATAGCCCAGAATACGCCCGCTACTTTGGTGAAGATGTGGTTCCTTACCCACGCTTCCCATCTCTACCCGCAGGTAACTACCTCGGTAGTGTCCAGGCTGCTGCTGACCTAGTGAAACAATCTTGGTCAAGTCTGTCTCCTGCTGTGTTAACCGGTCGTCCTAGCGATCGCTAATCCTTAGTCAATAGTCCCAGGTCAATAGTCAAGAGTGTTAACTTCTTGACCATTGACTCATGACTATTGACTCTTGACATTTTACCTTTCGTAACATTCTTCTCAGATTGCTGATTTACGTGTAAATCTGAAAAGGAATATTACAAAGTATTAAGAGCAGTCATAAATGCTCAACAGAATGCCGGAGAATATTTTGCGGAAGGTAGCTGAGTTTTTACGTTGGTGTAGTTGAAATTGACACCAGCAAACTCGTAAAGTATTAGCTACAGCAGCTACTCAACTGTTGTATCTAAAAAACAACGAGAGAACGTAGCTACATTCGACCGAAATTAAAACCGCACCAGTTTCATATCCTGGTTTCATTAGTACTGGAGGAATCCATTAATGAGTATCGTCACGAAGTCCATCGTGAATGCTGATGCAGAAGCTCGCTACCTCAGCCCTGGCGAACTAGATCGGATCAAGAGCTTTGTTTCTGGTGGCGCACAACGCCTCCGCATCGCTCAAGTTTTAACCGACAACCGTGAGCGTCTAGTTAAGCAAGCTGGCGACCAATTGTTCCAAAAACGCCCTGACGTTGTATCCCCCGGTGGCAACGCTTACGGTCAAGAATTGACAGCTACCTGCTTGCGTGACCTAGACTACTACCTCCGTTTGATCACCTACGGAATCGTTGCTGGTGACGTTACACCCATCGAAGAAATCGGTATCATCGGTGTGCGTGAAATGTACAAATCTTTAGGCACTCCTATTGATGCTGTTTCCTCCGGCGTTGCTGCACTGAAAAATGCTGCTTCCACCCTTTTGTCCGCTGAAGATGCTGCTGAAGCTGGCGCTTACTTTGACTACGTAGTAGGTTCATTGGCGTAGGGTAAAGCTTTTTCCCTGCTGACACAAACTGTTGCAATACGGTTGAAAATAAGGAATTAACAAAATGGCTCAAGACGCAATTACCGCTGTCATTAACTCCGCAGACGTTCAAGGTAAATACCTCGACACAGCTGCTTTAGAAAAACTCAAAGCTTACTTCGGAACTGGTGAACTGCGCGTTCGTGCAGCTACCACTATCAGCGCTAACGCAGCTGCGATCGTTAAAGAAGCTGTTGCTAAGTCTTTGTTGTACTCTGATATCACCCGTCCCGGTGGTAACATGTACACCACCCGTCGTTACGCTGCTTGTATCCGTGACTTGGATTACTACCTCCGCTATGCTACCTACGCTATGCTGGCTGGCGATCCTTCCATCCTAGATGAGCGTGTATTGAACGGCTTGAAAGAAACCTACAACTCCTTGGGTGTACCCGTAGGCGCTACCGTACAAGCTATCCAAGCAATCAAAGAAGTAACCGCCAGCTTAGTCGGCCCCGACGCTGGTAAAGAAATGGGCGTTTACTTAGACTACATCTCCTCTGGCTTGAGCTAAGAGCTAGTTGGCATCTAAGCAATTAGGTGCAGCTTTATTAAGGTCTGGAAATCAACTGTGAGTGCTAGAGCGTCTTGTCGCTTATCTTAATTGCATCAATCATGGTGAGTGTTAGTGGTCTAGTATTGATGTTTGATTTCCAGCCTTGGAGAGATTAATTAAAGATTTGTCTAAAAAATATACTCCCGCTTTATTTTGAGATAAAAAAAGTTTTCACACTCACCACAGGAGATTCATCACATGGCGCGGTTGTTTAAAATTACTGCTTGCGTTCCAAGCCAAACCCGTATTCGTACTCAACGCGAACTACAAAATACCTATTTCACCAAATTGGTTCCCTACGAAAATTGGTTCCGCGAACAGCAACGGATTCAAAAAATGGGTGGCAAAATCGTTAAAGTGGAACTGGCAACTGGCAAGCAAGGTACCAACGCTGGCCTGTCCTAATTCATCTATACAAAGAGAACTTTATTGTAGGGAGTTCCCAAGAGGTCAAAAGAGACCTCTTTTTTGTTAATGGTCAATAGTTATCATTTATTTGTCATTAACTGACCCCTAGACTACAACCAATTACCAATTAATACATAAGCAGACCAAAAACTAGGCGCTCTGTAATTGGGGTGTTGCAAGATTTTTAGTTGAGCATGACGGAGGGCTTGAGCTTTGCTGATGTTACCTTTTTTCAGTTGTTGATAGAAGTCACCAACAAATAAAGCTGTAGATTCATCATCAATTTGCCACAGAGAAGCCAACGTACTACGCGCACCTGCTCTGATGGCTGTCCCTGCAAGTCCTAAAGCGGCTCGTTTATCTCCGGCGGCCGTTTGACAAGCACTCAAGACTAAAAGTTCTACTGCTTGTGCTTGAGTTTCATCTCGACTGCGGAGTAAGCTGTCAAATTGCTTGACATTAATAGGCCCATCGGCTGCTAAAATAAACGTTTCCTCAGCACGGGAACTAAACTGGCCGTGAGTGGCTAAATGTACCACATTAAAAGGAAATGAATTAACTTCTTTTTCTAGGGCTTTGCTGGTGAATTGCTGATCTAACAGATTGGTTGTCGCAACTCCAGCGTTGGAAATAGACTTAACTTCTGACTTAATTGCAGGTAATGGTGCAAAGTTAGGAAAGTCTGCTGGAGGCTGACTTAACCCAGCAATCAAGGCTTTTAGTGGCTGTTTGACTAAAGGATGAGGATTTTGCAGTTGTAAACTAACACTCAAGGCGATCGCATATTTCTCAATTAAGAATTTTTGACCATCGTAGAGAGATGCCATTGGGATGTTACGCAATACACCATCTAGTACAAATACAAGAGTATCGACTTTTTTGGCTGATAACTTCGATTCAATGGGTTTAAGCAGCCAGTTGTAAACAGTTTGTGATTGCATTTTGACGGCGTTGGTAGCAGTCGGATTCACCAAGACTTTTCTGAGTTTGCTAACAGCTTTTTCTACTTCTTCTTGGGTAATATTTGTGCTGTAAAGTTGTAGAGGTTGGTTAGGTAGTTTGACAATTACCTGAAGTTGTTTAGGAAGAATGATCGGATAAAAAATAGCAGCAGTAGAAAAAATAGCAGTCTTGGGATTTTCCTGATCCGCAACTTGATCCAGGATGACATTTTTACCTTCTAAACAGGCTTCCTGGAAAAAGTTATCTATTTCTGCCAATTGCAAAGCTTCGATTCGCTTACGTGCCTGGTCTAAAATTTTCGCATTTGGTTGCCCTGCTTGAGATTGCAAGAGTAACTCTACTGATTGGCGATACAGTGGTTCAACGCTATCTCGAAAATTAAATTGTATATCTTGATTAATTGTTGCTAAATCACTACGTAGAGATTTGATAGTGTCTACTGCGGCATCATAAGCCGCGATCGCGCCGGGAAACTCTTTTTGTTGCCAAAGTAATCTGCCTAACTGCCACTGCAAGCGATAGGCGATATCTGGTGTAATAGTAGCCTGTGCTAAGATTAACCCCTGCTGCGTCAGATTTGTAGCCTCTGACCACTGTTTAGTTTGTTCGTACAAATTGCCCAAACTCAAAAGTGCATTGGCTTCGGCACGGCGATCGCCTAAACTGTGAGCTTCTTTCACCGTATTTGCCAAAAGTTGGGCAATTTTTGGCAAATTGGGCAATTGCGAGTCAGGAGTAGAGTTTTTTTGTCGATTCGCCATTTCCAGTTTGATCAAGCTTTGGGCGTAATTAATCTGGGAGTAAATAGCAGTGCGACTAGGGGAAAGTTGGTTAAGTTGAGATTGAATAGTCGGTAATAGAGACTCGGCCTCGGTTAATTGTTGACTTTCAATTAACAGACTCAGGTAATTAAGTTGTGCTGAGATTTTGGTTAAAGGTGAAGGAGATAGTTTGATAGCTTGTTGATAATATGTGAGCGCTGCTGGTGTTTGCTGTTGTTTGCGTGCATGATTGCCCAAACTAAACAAACTAGCTGCCATATCATGATGCGATTCTAAACTTTGGGCGATCGCTAAACTTTGTTTTAGAGCTTCTTGAGATTTTGGTAAACTTCCTGATATTAACAACGCATTCCCCAGCGATCGCAACCCCACAGCTTTTTCGAGAGAATCTGGTTGTGATTGCAATTGTTGATTGACTACCTCTAGCATTTGGATGGCACGGCGGTAAAAGCCTTGAGTCCGCCAAGCTTGTGCTTGATTGATTTGCGATCGCACCAAACCACTATCATTATGGGTTTGCTGATAAATTTTCTCAGTTTGCTGCCAACTAACTAAAGCTGCTTCTGGCTTTCCCATCAAAAGTTGCAGACGGCCTTGAATTTCTAGAGATTGGGCAAATATTTGCGAATTTTGGCGGCCTTCTAGCAACTTCAAGCTTTCACTAATTGCTTGTTGTGCCTCTGTGAATTCACTTAGTTGTTGGTAAGCCAAAGATAAATTGCTGAGGGTAATAGCTAGTTTAACTTTATCTCCTGTCTGTTTATATGCTTGTGCTGCTTGTTGTAATACTTGCACTGCTTCAGTAAAACGCCCAGCATCATAGAGAATTTTGCCTTGTTTTAAAGGTGAATTAGTAATGGTTGCATTCGTCAATAAAGATGTAGAGGAGAGATTATGAGGTAAAACAGGCAACACAGGCAAACCCAGCACACATAGCAGACTGACCACAAAATACAACAATAAACTTAAAAATCGGCTGATTTTGCGAGAATGTGGCCAAAAATCCCTAGTTTTGGTTTTGATGGGCATGGCAATAGATAGATGACAATAGAGAAAGTAGATAATTGGCTGTAAAAAAATTAGATAATTTCACCAAGAGCATCGACAATCCATGCCCTGTGCTTCGACAATTTTATATTGTTTGTTGCATAAACTAGACCCTAGAAGCAGTTAGAAAAAGAAATTTAAGTAAAAGGATAGATGATTACACCGATGCGTATATTTGTTTTAATTTTTAATGCTCACACAGAAAACGAAGGCATTCACACAGTTCGAGTTGGCGATCGCAATAAAATTCTCATGTTTGAGTCAGAGGATGATGCTCTCCGCTTTGCCCTGTTGTTAGAAGCCCAGGATTTCCCTACACCTACAGTCGAAGCGATCGATGCGGAAGAAATTAAGGAATTTTGCGACAGTGCTGGTTACGATTGGGAAATTGTGCCGGAAAATAGTGATTTAGTTCTTCCTCCAGAACTGAACGTAGAAGAAACTGACTGGCAAATAGATGCCGAAAACGATGACACTTCCTTCGACACTGAAGAAGTCCCACCAGCAGCAGAAACAGAATTTTCTGACTCTGAACTCGAAAATATTCGCCGCAAACTAGAAGGATTGTTGTAATGAGTCATTGGTCATTAGTCATTAGTCATTGGTAATTCTTTAGGGTGGGTGTAAGTGAAATCAAGATATAGATGATGAAGGTTTTATTTACACTCCTACACCTTTGTTTTTTGACAAATGACTAATGACAGAGGACAAATAACAAATGACACAGGAAACAGAAACAATGGCAGATTTGCAGGAACGCGGGCATCTTCTAACTGAGCAGGTAAATCCTCTTAGTCTCAACTTAGATCAACTTAGTGCTTTAGAATTAGTAGAACTGTTTAATAGCGAAGACCAAAAAGCCGTAGCAGCAGTAGCCGCGGCAAAAGTTGAGTTAGCTCAAGCCATTGAACGAACAGCAGAGCGTTTGCACCAAGGTGGACGCTTATTTTATATAGGTGCAGGTACAAGCGGTAGGTTAGGGGTGTTAGATGCGGCTGAATGCCCCCCTACTTTTTGTACGCCTCCAGAACTAGTACAGGGAATCATTGCTGGTGGTGCTGGCGCACTGGTACGTAGTTCTGAGGATTTAGAAGACCGCGCCCAAGACGGAGAAGCGGCGATCGCCCAAAGGCAAATTACCCAATTAGACGTAGTGGTTGGGATTACGGCTGGTGGGACAACTCCTTTTGTGCATGGAGCGCTAAACGCCGCCCGTCAGCGGGGAGCCGTAACTATATTTATTGCCTGTGTGCCAAAAACACAAGTTAGCATCGATGTTGATATTGATATTCGTCTGTTAACTGGGCCAGAGGTATTAGCTGGTTCAACTCGCTTAAAAGCTGGTACTGTCACAAAGCTGACTTTAAATATTTTGTCCACTGGCGTGATGGTGAAGCTGGGCAAAGTTTACGGCAATCGGATGGTGGATGTAGCAGTCACAAATCAAAAACTCCGCGATCGCGCTTTGCGAATTCTGCAAGACCTTACTGGCTTAAGTCGGGAAACTGCGAATGTACTGCTAGAACGTAGCGGTAAATGGGTCAAGCTGGCTTTATTAATGCACTGGACTGGTTTAGAAAAAGCAGCAGGCGATCGGCTTTTATCAGAACACCAAGGTAATCTCAGAGCCGCTGTAGCCACCTACAAGAACACACAAGCCTGAGCATTATTGCATAGATAAATCCTGACATCAATTCTAAACATCTGGCTGCTACTAATTTTTGGTGGCAAGCCTTTTTTTCGTTTTGCGGCTGAAACACTATGATCAATCTTTTGACTTGGAAGCAATTGTCAGGCGATCGCTTAACAGCAACAAAGCAAAACTAAAAGGTAACAAATCAACAAACTTACGCTTACAAATTTTAGTAAATAATAAAAATTAGATTACAAATTTATCAATGTTGTTTTACTAGACAAAAAAATTTATCTTCCTATACATAGCATTGCTAAATCTTTCTTTTCTGTTTACTATCCCTACTGCAACAAGTAATACCAATTCACGAAAAATTTGATT
>NZ_DF978437.1:61982-120743 GCF_002897135.1 Nostoc cycadae WK-1
TATCATTTTTTTAGTGAAATGGTATAACTTGACAACTCATTCAGGATAGCTGTATCAAATATATCTTTCTGGAAATCCTATTACTTTTCCAATCTACACCTAAGACAGATAGATATTTTTTACAAAAAAATAAAAATACTTATTTAAAAAATTACAATTTATTTTTCCTAGAATATACTCAAAAATATCAAAATTTATATGATTGGTGTTACATGTTACATAAAAATTGAAAATGATAGATAAAGGATGCAAAACACTGTTAGACACTGCTTTGCAAATTAAAGAAGATTAAGTATTTTCTGATTAAATTTAAATATTGCGTAGAATTACCAGTTTTTTATGATACGTAACGCTTTCTTTTTTTAACACTAGTTACGAGTTTTTTCTAGTACCAATCACGCAAATATTAAGTTAACCTAAATCACATTGTAGTTTTAAACCTATTTACGCAATTTCTCGGATATAGAGAAATTGCAAGAGTTTAGTGTTCCCTAATGACTTCAGGATTTTTCATGAGTAAACGTAATTCTTTCTTGTGTTCTTTAGTAGCCTCTGCTGCATTTTTGGCACAACCATTAGCTAGTGCATTAGCAATTACTCCTATTAACATCACAGTTAAATCAGGAGCAAAACAAGCATTTCAAGGGTTAGGATTTAGCTCAACTATTGCTGGTAGTAATGGATATGCAAAGCTAACACAATCACAAAAAAATACACTGCAAAAACTGCTATGTAATGATGCGAAATTCAAGATTGTTAGGCTATGGTTTGACGGAAATAAATATGCACCTCAACCCGGTGTAGAAAACATGCCTGTGTTCGTAAATCCTTATGTAAAATCAGGATTTATTGCTGATGCCTTAGCAAATGGATGTACTACACTGCTGTTAGCGCCTGGTGCCTTACCATCGTATATGAAGTCTGAAGATAGTATCTACATTAAAGATACTGAGATATTCAATTATGCTACTCTTTTAGCCAACTTCATATCTCGGATGAAGCAAGAATATGGAGTTAAACTTCATGCTACAGGCATATTAAACGAGCCTAATGATAATTCAATCAGATTCAAAGATTCTCAATGGCCTGTGATGATTAAGGCGCTACGCCAAGAGTTAGATAATCGTAATTTACAAGATGTCAAAATAATTACACCTGAGTTGGCTAATGCTGATAGTATCGCTGTCCGAATCATCAAAGCCATCAAAAATGACTCCGAAGCTTGGAAAGCACTGGCGGCGATTTCTACCCATTCTTACAATATGGCCGCAGCGTCTTGGATAGTCTCGCAAATTGAAGGAACAGATAAAGAATATTGGATGACAGAAGCTGGTAACAATGGCCCAGAAGAACCCGGAGACGCTCTTAACGCCGCTTCTGCGGCTTCCCGCTTTCTCAATGATATGAACAATCGGGTTACTCACTGGATTTGGTTTATTGGACATGCACCATCACATACCGAAGATAACTCTACACGAATAATTCCTTACACTATCAGCCCATTTAAATATCAGTTGTTCCAAAAATATCATTACTTCAAGCAACTAACTCGAACCTTTGATGTCGGAGCCGTATTCCGCAAAAGCTATAGCTCGTTAGAGAAAGATATGAGATGGTCTTCTGGTAAAAAACCGCGAATTACTGTAGCTAGTGCTAAAAACCCAGACGGTTCTTGGGGAATAGGGATAAGTAATTACACTTCTGACAAATTTTTCTTTGCTCTACCTGCTGGTTTGGGTTATCCAGAAGGTACATTGGTGAGTGACGCACAATCTGGTCGTCAAGCAGAAACTTTTGCTGTCACAGTGTTTATAGAAGAACTAGCTCAAACTGGAGACATCAAGATGAAAATGTATCGTTCTAACAGCAATGTGAATAACGTCTACATTGGCACTGCTTTGATGCGTAAAGGAACAGTTACTATTCCCAAAGTAGAAAGTTTGGATCTTATTACTCTTCGCAATCAGTAATTAAAACGATAGCCTTTGTAAATTCCCCAAACTAAGTTAATCAATCATCAACGTTTTAGCTAGAGGAAATTCTAGCTATTTTTTTCTAGATTTTAGTTAAATCAACAAAACTCTCAAATACTTACATAGCCAAAACACACTCGACTTAATACTTACTTCATCACTAAGCTATAAATATAGATATGTGTGATAAAATCATATATCGATTATTCTAATAATATATAAGCAAAATCTTGTTAAAAACAATACATCTTCAACAAAATACTCTAACTCCTGAAATAGAACTATTAATTTGTTGTTCTCGCACTTACCTAGACGAAAAAAGTTCTATAACTATCCAAACTTTGTTACAACAAGCTCAAATTAACTGGCAATATCTCATTGAAATTGCTGCTTACCACAAAGTTTTATCTTTGTTATTTATTAATCTTAGTAAAATAGATTCTCAATCTATTCCTAGTAATATATTTAGTTCACTACAGAAATATTATTATATTAATACACAGAATAGTCTGTTAATGGCGAGTAAACTTTTAAATATATTAAATATTTTCGCTGAATATGACATTCCTGTCATTCCTTTTAAAGGGCCTATTTTAGCTATCACAGCCTACGGAGATATCTCACGTAGATCTTTTGGAGATTTGGATCTGCTCGTACATCGAGAAGACTTTATTAAAACTAAACAACTTTTGATGGATAAAGGATTTGAGCCGTATGCAGATAGCAGTGAACAAGAAGCCGCTTATCTTAAATCTCTCAATATTCTCGACCAAGAAGCTTATTTACGTTCTCATTGGGAACTACATCTAATTAATCGCCAAGAGCAAGTTACTTTAGATGTTCACCAAGGAGTGTTATCCAAGAAATTTTCAGTACCCTACAGTTCAGAATGGATATGGGAAGATACCAAATTAATATCTTTTACTGGTAAACAAATACTTAGCTTTTCTGCGGAAAATCTGATCATTATTCTCTGTTCACAAGGTGGAAAAGACTGTTGGCTATGGTTGAATAGAATATGTGACTTGGCTGAAGTACTACGTACCTATGCTGATGTGAATTGGGAGAAGATTTGGCAGCTTGCTATAAAGCTAAAAATGACACGAATGCTGTTACTAGGACTTTCGCTTGCTCATCATGTCTTAGATGCTCAACTTCCTGAATTTATTTTACAAAAAATAGAAGGTAACTCATTAGTCAAAAATCTAACTTTAGAAATTATTATTCAACTGACTTGTAATCTGCCAAATACTGCACCACAAAGTCAATTAAAATCTATCCTCTTTCATTTAAAGTTAATAGAAAATCCTTGGGACAAGATAACATATTGCTACGAGCAGATTATGGTTCCTACGATCGCTGATAAAAGTTTTATCCGTTTACCTAAAGCTTTATCATTTTTGTACTATTTTGTTCGACCAGTGCGGATGATTTTTTTTAATCAAAATATAAAATAAATAAAAACTATATTAAACGATAAATTACTTTTTAAATGAACTGCCTATAAATAGACATTAATTGCTTATAATTTACTGCTGAAGAATATCTGGATTCATACATAAAACGAGCATTATTACCACAATTATTCATAAACTCAGGATGATTAATAGCCCATTGTATTTTAGCTGCTAAATCTTGTGAATTGCCAGCTTCAAAGTGTAATCCGCTGACCTGATCTTCAACAATTTCGGCCATACTTCCTAACTTAGAAACTAGTACAGGTAAACTAGAAGCAAATGCTTCCACAATTGTTAATGGAAAACCTTCATACCAAATTGAAGGAAGAACTAAAAATTTAGCTTTTTTCATTAGTTCCATGACTGTTGATTTATCTTGATATCCTAAAAATTCAATTAAATTTGCATAACCTGCTCGTTGAACTTGTTTCTGTAATAATTGACGTATTGGGCCATCTCCAACAATTTTTAATGGTGTAGATATATTGTTATGGATATAAGCATCTATCAGAACAGAAACTCCTTTTTCTTCTGATAGTCTACCAACGAACAGCAAGTAATCATCACGCCGACTATTAAACTCCACAGTATTTGGATGAAAAACAAAATTTGGTTTAATATAAATTTTTTCTGCTGGTAGTCCAGCTTGAATCATTTTTTCCTTTTGAAATTGAGTTAAAACAATATAACCGTTGACTCTCTGGTGCCAAGTACCTGTTAATCTATGCCATGTAGTCATTGCTGCTACAACAGAACTTTGAAGATGAGAATTACGATAACAGCCATGCACCACACTAGACCAAGGGATTAATTTACCAATACAATCTTCACAAATCTTGCCATCTCGAAATGGCATTGCTTTAGGACAAGCAAGGCGATAGTTATGCAGTGTTTGAATAACAGGTACTCCAGCACTATAACAAGCATCATATACAGCAGGAGAGAGTAAAGGAAAAAAATTATGTACATGAACTATTTCAGGAGAAAAACGCGTAATCTCTGCTTGAACTCGGTGTTTAGATGCAAGGGAATATATGGCTCCCCCAGCTGCTGCCAATGTATCCCAAATATTAACTATATTTAGGTTATTTTCTTCCAATAAAATCACATTATGCCCATTAGCTTCTAATAGGCTTTTTTCTGCCTGAACTACTTTATCTTCACCACCGCTTAATCGATAGCGATTGTGTAACATTAACAGCTTCATGCTTTTTTCTGAACTGTTGGATATGAATTAATACTATTCAGTTAAGGTGTAGTAATTTTGGTTCTGAGGGATACACTAATAAAAATTTATCTGAACTTTATTTTTATATGAATAGTCTATAAAAACAGGGAATAGCAATTAGAGAAAATCTAGCTATCTTTGACTGTAAACTTCTTTGTAACATTGAGCCACAAACAACCCTTTAAATTCCCAACTAAAAGCATCTCTAACTCTCTTTTTCCCAGCCGCACCCATCTTTAATCTCAATTTTGGCTCTGCAACCAAAGATATCATTGCTTGAGCGATGTCGTTGACTGTTTGTACTGGTGTATTTGCCTGAATTTTAAAACCAGTTTCTTGAGTAACCTGAAGTGCTGGCCCTCCTAAATTTAAGCAAATCACTGGTAAACCTACAGACATAGCTTCTAAACAAACTAATCCCCCAGAGTCATGTAAACTTGGGTGAACTAGTACGTGGGAGTCTCTTATTTTACTTAAAGTCTCGTTACGAGACAAACTACCCCAAAATTTTACTTGTTGATCAATGCCTAGTTCTTGGGTGATTTTTTCCAGATGTTTTCGCGCCGATCCTTCTCCAACAACCCAATACTCAGAATTAGATATGTTTGCTTTTGCAAATGCTAATAGTCCTAAATGAAATCCTTTCCAATGCAACAGTCTACCCACACTGATAAACTTGATAATAGATCGATGAGATGGAGAGGTATCTGCAAAACTCGCTAATTCTTCCTGAGATATACCAAGTTGAGAATATATTTGAACATTTTTTGCTCCTAAATATTGCAGCCTTTTGGCTGTATCCTCTGTTGTCGCCCAAGCTAAAATGCTGCGTTTGGCTGTTAAGCGGACAAAAGGATCACACTCTCCTATGAAGCAAGCTGTGTTTCTAATAAACTCATATATTTTGCTGCGAAAATTTAAACTTTGCCAAAAATTTTTGGGAGTTAATTCTCCTCCACCTACAGGCCCCCAAATAAAAGGAATCGGTAATAAACAAAGAAAACTTGGACTAGTATATTTGACATAAGTTACATGATGCACAATATCAAATTTTATTTGATGATGGAGCGATCGCCCAATAAAATAAGCCTTCATTTGCCATAAATAATAGTGAATATATACCCACTTTTGGGTGGATTTTCCTTTTTGGCTCCAATCTATAATTAAACCAAAAGGATCTAGATAAATAAAATTGAGATTGGGTTGTGGCTGGCGGGCTAATTCGGCTTCAATTCCTGGGCGGTGACAGTTAGAAGTTAAAACCCAGAGATGATGATATTTGCTCATTTCTCGAATAAAATTCCAACCTACTCCTGGTTCAGAACCTTGACCTGGCTCACAGGCGTATGCAGAAATTAGAATTTTCATAATCATTAAGTTGTATTAAGTTGTATGCAGCATTAATTCAGCATTAATAGTGTGTAAAAAAATAACTTGGGTAATATTTAAGTACTTTAAATGAGAAATATATCTAACAAATAAATTTCTTAAATATTAAGATGAGTTACTCATTGTCCAGAGTCAATTTCCGCTTCAAGAATTTGGGGATAACGTTTGTATATTTGCATTGCGGCTAAACCAATACCATACATTGTCCATAGCCAAATACCTCCTGTTGGGCCTTCAATAATCACTTCAAATGATGTGACAGTCATACTAGCTACCCAGTAAGCAAGTAAAGTTAAAAATATGCCAGCCCATTTTGTTTCTCCCTTTCTTCTACACTGTAAATATTTAGCCAGTATGCTACCAGCCCAACTTAATTGAATTAATAACCAAAGAACAAAACCAGGAATACCAGTACGCGAAAGTACAGTTATATGACCATTATGGGGACTACGCACAACACCACCACCTACTGGGTCAAAACCAGTACCAGCACCCAAATTGAACCCAAATCCTCGCCCAGTCCAAAAATAATCTGAGATAGTACTTTTAATTAAATAAGTCCACCATTCTAAGCGATACTCTTTTGAACCTTGTCTTTCATTATTATTAATAAAAATGCTGAAGATTTTGCTGATAAATGGTTGAAAAATTTCTGGTTTGATAATTACAGCCAATAAAACAATCAAAATTATAATAGTTACTATGCGCCAAATTTTACTACTTTTATACTTAGCAAGTCCAACTAGAAAAAAAGCATTGAGAAAAGCCAGTGTTCCTGAACGATTTGCATTTAGAGCTACTACACCCAAGTTGATAAAAAACATCAAAGTAAATAATAATGGTTGAAAATCTAGCAAACTAGACCCAACAAAAAAAGCAGTAATTCCAGACAAATGAGTCATGGCATCTGCTGTTTTAGGAGAGATAATTTTAGCTCCAGCACCAGGTAAACTAGGTAATGGTAATGTTCTGGCCATTAACCATAGAAATGGTAGAAGAATAATAAAAATTCTGCAAAAACGCTCATACTGGGCAACCATAAACAAAAAGCGCTGTGGTTTACCAAGTAATAAGGTTGCAACTATCAAAGCAAAAGATATGTAGTACCACAATGCAGCGTCACGTATGCAGTCCAAACCATAGATGGGAAAATAAGGTATGGTATTGATGCAACACCACACCATAAATATAATTAAAAACCAAGTATGCGGTAGCTTGAGAATTTTTGGGATAGACTTGTTTATACTTAACGTGAATAATCCGAAAACAAGAGTAATTTCCCCGATATAAAAAGGCCCAACTCCGAAGTAAGAAAATCCTCGTCCACACAGAGCATATCCCAAAAGAACCCAACTATACCAGTTGAGAAATTTATCGGCTATGGTGGATTTTTCTGTATCACTTTTCAGATAAATACTTGGTTTATTGAGCATAAGCTGCTTTAACTGTTATTTGTTAAGGTTAGGAGAGGAAAACAATTCAAATATAAATTGAACGGAAGAAATATTTTTGTCTAAGGTTAAAATAACAGTAATTTTTATATGATTTAGATTCATCAAATTTTTAACAGACTACGATTAGCAGCTAACTCATAAATTTCCATCATCCGATAATAGTTTTGTTGTGCTGTGTACTTAGATTCAAATTCGTTCCTAGCTTCTTGACGCATTTGAGCTAGTAGCTCTTGATGAGTCATCGCCCACTGTACTTTAGTTGCTAAATCTTCTGGGTTGCCAGGTGAGAAAAGCAATCCAGTACGTCCAGCATCTACCAATTCTGCGATTGCTCCAATATTAGCAGCAATGACTGGCGTACCCTTAGCAAATGCCTCAACCGCTACTCGACCAAAAGTTTCATACCATTTAGAGGGAAAAACTAAAAACATCGCTTCTCCCATCAATTTATGTACTTCAGTGATTGGTTTACGTCCTAGCCATTCTACATTGGGTAATCTTTTGGCTGATTCCACTACTTGATCTGCTAGAGGCCCTTCTCCAATAATTTTCAAAGGAACTTTCCCTTCTAGATAATTCCAAGCAGCCAGTAAAGTATCTAATCCTTTTTCTACAGATAGTCTGCCGACAAACAGAGCATAACCACCAGAACCATTTCCCACACCCGGATCTGGATGCACAAAGTTAGGCTTGACGACAA
Organism: Nostoc cycadae WK-1; assembly: GCF_002897135.1. Taxonomy (NCBI): domain Bacteria; kingdom Bacillati; phylum Cyanobacteriota; class Cyanophyceae; order Nostocales; family Nostocaceae; genus Nostoc; species Nostoc cycadae. The sequence goes on from NZ_DF978437.1 coordinate 70,184, forward strand.
TTTTTTCGGCTGGGAAACCGCCGGCAATAAATTTCTGCCGGGCAAACTCAGTTAAAGAAATGTAAACATCTACCATTTCCAGCCAAGTACGCATAGCCCGATGAACAGTTAACATAGTTGCTACGGCGATCGTTGCTGGGCGGTTGTCCCGATAGCAACCATGCCAAACGCCAGGATAGGGAATAAACTTCCCCATACAATCTTCGCAGACAAGGCCATCCCGAAAAAATAAGCCATTGGGACACAATAGGCGATAGTTACGCAGAGTTTGCACCACTGGTACTCCTTCTGACTTGGCTGCATAGTGAACCGAAGGAGAAATTAAGGGGAAAAAATTCTGAATATGAACAATGTCACAGTTTGACTGTTGAAGTTTTTGTTTGACTATGTTGTAAGATTCTTTAGACCAGATAGATCTCAATCCCATCGGGACAGCGCCAATAGATGGAACTCGGTCATTATGTTCTTGATAAACATCAACTGCATGACCCATTTCTCGTAATAGTTTTTCTTCAGCCTCACGAGATTCATCTTCGCCGCCACGAATTTGATAGTTGTTATGAATACTTAGAATCTGCATAATTTAGGAATTCAAAGCTAAATCGCACTTGAAGATGTCAAACTTTCTGGAGAACTCAAAATTTCTGCGTAAGTTTGAGCTAAAGTATGACCTTTTGCCTCCCAAGAAAAGTTTTCCCTTGCCAGGATGCGAGCTAAGTTTCCCATACGCAAACGTAATTCGGCATCCTGAGCCAAACAAGTCATTGCTGTTGCTAAGTCACGCACAGTTTGTTCGGGAGTATGAGCAGAAACCTTAAAACCTGTATCTTCCGTCACCTGCAAAGCCGGCCCCCCTAAATCAAGGCAAATGACTGGTCTACCTGCTGCCATTGCTTCCATACAGACAAATCCACCTGACTCATGTAAACTCGGATGAACTAGCACATGAGATTCTCCTAATAATTTAAAAATTTTCTCTCTTGGCAGCTTACCCCAAAACTTAACTTGCTGCGTAATACCCAATTTTTCCGCCAGAGCTTGCAGATATTTCAGTTCTGGCCCATCTCCAATAATCCAATATTCAGAATCTGTGAGATTTGCTTGGGCAAAAGCTTTCAAACCTAAATAGAACCCTTTCCAGTGTAACAATCTACCAATACTGATGAATATCACTGGGGAAGTTTTGGGTACTAAAGATTGAGCAAGCATATCTATCTCCTGCTGGGGTAAACCTATAGGAGAAAAAACTTTCACATTGTCAGCCCCTAACTTTTTTAATTTGACTGCTGTATCCTGAGTCATACCCCAGGCTAGAATGCTTCTCTTGGCTGTAAGACGCACAAAGGGATCATTTTCTCTAGTCCAACGCATCAAGTTTCTTAATAGTTCGTAAATTTTGCCCCGCCAATGGAAATTTTGCCAAAAAGTATTCGGTGCAGATTCTCCACCGCCAACTGGCCCCCAGATGAAAGGAATTGGTAACAAAGATAAAAAACTTGGATAGTTATACGTCACATAAGATACATGGTGAACTATATCAAAACCAATATTATGATGTAGCTTTCTTGCCACAAAATATGCTTGTATTTGCCACAGATAGTAATGCAAATATATGATTAGTCCAGAACCTTTTTTCCAACGATCTGCACCAGGTAAATCAAAATAGATAAATTCTAATTCAGATATTGATTTCTCCTTAATTTCAGCTTCAATGAACGGAGAGTTATCTTTACGGGTTAAAACCCAGACTTGATGTTTTTTTGCAATTTCGTTAATCGCATTCCAGCCGATACCAGGATCGGAACCCATGTGTGGTCTACATGCGTAGGCAGACACAAGAACTTTCATGAATTAATGGCTCCCGTGAAAAAATTGTGGCATTTATTTCAATTGTTCAGTTCTTTTCATGTATTTAGAGTAAGATTAATCACTGTTTCTACACAATAAGCCAGTTAAGAAAACATTTCCACAAATAATTTACGACTAGCTTTTCTGATTGTTTGAATCAATTGTTGTCGTTGATTTAAACGGTAAAAACCCCGGACTGAGTAATCAACATTAATATCATGTTTTTCAAACAAATCAACCACAGCTTCTTCTAACCACTTGCCTTTGACTATTCCTGTTAAACTATAGGGAATAATAAATTTATTTTGACGATTAAAGTAGTCAAGACTTTGGCAGTAAAATTTATCTGTTTCTTTACTTGCTCTAATCGAACCCCAGCGTTCAAATTCCCAACCTGATTCATTTGGTTTTAAATAAAACTTCAGTCTATCTTTGACCCAAATACCCGCTTGCAAACTTATGCGATAGTTACATTTTTGCCGCAACTCCCAGAGTAAAGGGTATTTAGACAATTTATTGTATGGTTCGTTTCTGTTACCAACAATTTCCATTAACCGAATATGGGCGCACTCTTCATGCTCCATAATTTGGAGAAATTGGTCAATCAGATCTGTATTTACATAATCATTGAGAAAATAGTCTTCTTGTAAATACAGTACATATTTTGTATTAATTTTATCTAAACACCGAATTAAGCAATCACTCCAACTTAATTTAGCTGTTGATTCATCTAGCCCAACTTGTGAACACTGAATATTTAAGCCTGGATAAGCAAAGGTTTTTGTCTCTGTATTGAGAATAATAGGATATGGACAATTTGGCCAATAAATAGAGAAAAGCTTGAAGAAAGGCTGCCAACAATCTTCAAAACTATCTGTGCTATTTACCAAAATTGTTAGTTGTGGTTCATTAGTCATACTTGTGCGCTCGAAATGTTATTTGTTTAAATAAATTTATTTACTAATGTACGAAGTTTATGATTTTTTTGTAGAAAAGTGGGCGTGATAATTGTCTGAGATAAAACATCAAAAATATATTTAAATTCTTGTTGCTAAACAACTGCTATAAATACCTTCTAAAATTTTGATTTGTTTGGAATTATCAAAATTTTTGGTTATATGTTCTCTGGCTTTGACACTAAAGTATTGCCATTTTTCATTATCTTTTAACAGAGCCAAAATATACTCAGCTAGTCTATCAACATCACGCTCTGCTACTAAAAAACCAGTTTCTCCGTTAATCACAGCTTCTGGGATACCAGCATGAAACGTACTAACAACAGGAAGCGCCATCGCTTGCGCCTCAACGACAACAGTAGGTAATCCTTCCGAATCTCCTTGAACAGCGGTAACGCTTGGTGCTGCTAACACTTTGGCCCGGTTCATCCAGTTTTTTACTACGTCTGAGGGTTGTACTCCCAAAAACTGATATTTGCTCAATAATTTTGCTGCTAGAGCTTCTAGCTCTGATCTTAGGTTACCATCTCCGATAATTATTAATTTGGTGTTAGGTAAAATAGATTGGACTCGTGCCATTGATTTAATCAGGTATTCACAACCTTTCTTTTCTGTTAAACGCCCCACAAATAGAACTACAGGCTCTCTGGTAACTGAAACATCTTGTTGAAATTTGGTAATGTTTATTCCATCGTAATGTGTAATGATTTTTTCCTCTGGGAAACCCTGCTCTATGAGCTTTGTTTTAATAAAATTAGATACAGCAAGAAATATCTGGGCTTCACGTTTCAGTGCTTCTCGACGACGATAATAAATCCAATGATTTACAGAAGCATAACGAGCATACTCTTCTTTTACTGTGGCATCAGCGCCTCGAAAGTGTACTAATAAAGGAATTTTCAATTTTCGGGCTAATGGAAGTGCTAATACGCCACTTAACCCAAATTGAGCATTAATTAAAACAGGACTGATCCGCTGTAGTTCTTGATACAGTTTGGGGGCAAAGCCGGAAAATTTAAATGCAGCCTCTACTAATTTACCTGGTAAGTTTCCTTGATTGACTGCTATTGTGCGTTCTGGAGGTAACATTAATCCTTTGACAAAACGCGAACCCACATAATAAGAAGTAAAAATTTCTAATTGTTCTCCTAATAAATCTCGCACAAATGTTTGAGAAGGAGGAAGTAAGAGGCTACTGAAGATTACAACGGCGGGATTGGAAATATCCGGGTTTTTATCTAACATGAAATTTTGATGAGTTGCTAACCTAATTACTAAGAAATAATCTAGCTTGTTTGCTTTGGGCGATCGCCTTAATTTTATGAGTTAATTATATTGCCGAAAAAGTTGCTCAATATTGATATGTTTTGGAACCCTTAATTAACTGGTTAATTCTAGATTTAAACAGAAAAATTGCCCGATATCCATTATTGCCCAAGGTTGATAATACTATTCCCTTAATAATCATATTTGCTGACCAAGGTAAATATTTTAATAAGCCAATAACATAACCCCAAGCCAGCAGTTTTTTACCATCTTCCACTGATTTACCTACCCGAATTAACTGAATAATTGAAGTTTTTAAGGAGATAAATCTCCAATATTCTATGTAGCCAACACGCTGTTTCATAATTTCACCCCACTTAGTTTTAAATATTTCCAAACCTGTAGATTTTGCTGCTAAATTACCTCTAATTTGCTGGTCATGAAAATATCTGATAATAAGTGGTTGATTTACTGCTAAAAAATGATTATTTGCGGCGGCTAGACTTAACCATAAATCGTAGTCTTGAAAACTAGGTAGACTTTCATCAAAACCATTCACCCCTAGTAAAGCAGAGCGCTTAACCATAAATAGTGATGTAGTAGGAGGTAGCCAACCTCTCAATAAATGATCAAGCACATCTCCTTCATAAAGAACTAAGCTAGGTATTTTTTGTTGTCCTTCAGCACATTCATATCCCAGTCCGTAGATAACAGTAGCATCAGGATCATCACTGTCTTGTAAACGTTTTAACTGTAACTCTAGCTTCTCAGGGAGCCATTCATCATCACTATCTAAAAATGCGATTAGTTCTGCACTTGCTGCTTTAATACCTTGATTGCGTGCATAGCTACCACCATAGTTTTTACCTAGAGGTAAAAATATAATTCGCGGATCTGTAAATTCTTTAACCACTTCAGCCGTGTTATCTGTAGAACCGTCATCAACAATAATCAATTCAAAATTAGGAAAAGTTTGTTTGAGAATACTGGAAATTGCTCGTGGTAAAAGATTAGCTCGATTAAATGTTGGCACTACAACACTAATGATTGGTTGCTCTTGAATTGATATGTTCATAATTTTTATATTTTTAATAATATTTATGTATTAACTATAAAACTCTTAAATATTACAAAATTATCAACATTGACGATATACATTGCCTGTGATTTCAGCTATAGTTTTCCAGTCATATTTTTCTGCTACTTGGCGATTATATTGACCCATATTTGATAGTTGAGATTGTTGTTTTAAGGCTGAATTCATGGCTTTAATTAAACCACCTTCATCATCAATTTCATATAAAAATGCTCCATCATTATCTAGTACTTCGCCAATACATCCTTTGCGTGGAGCAATACAGGCTCGACCAAAAGACATAGCCAGCATTACGGCTCCTGAAGTTAAAATATCTCGATAGGGAAAGACAACTACATCACAAGCATTCATATAAATTTGAATTTTCTCGGCGGGAACAAATCCCGGTATAAATTTAATTTTTGGATCATTATCAATCTTCTGTAAAAGCATATCTGTCATTTCGGGACTATTCTGATATACTTTTCCTGCAATCACTAATTGACTAGCATTATTATTTAGATGTTTAAATTTATCGATTAGTTCCAATACTCCTTTGTATGGCCTAATCATTCCTAAAAAAAGAAAAACCAAAGCAGAATCATCTAAATTTAAGCTTTTTCGGGCTAGGCTTTTTTCAATATTATTATCGTAACAATTGATATAGTTACCATGTGGAACAACAAATATCTTATCGTGATTACTTAGGGAAAAAGACTTTATAACTTCTTCTTTGGCACTGTCACAATGGGCAATAATGCCATTGGCTAATCTAGCAACACAACTGCTACATAAACTATCTAAAATTAGGTTTTTATTTTCATGATTTTTCAGATTATGTACAGTCCAAATAATTTTGATTCCTACTATTTTCAAAATAATTAATTCTAAAATAAAAAATAATAGTTTTAGTAATCTTTCTAAGATGGTTGAACCTGCAAAAAAAGGATTCAGCCAATGTAAATGTACTATATTGGTTTTTTGAGGAAAAAATACTGCTGGTAAAAAAAAAGTTGTTGATATTGAAGCATCCGGTAGTTCTGCTTGAATACCTAATTTATTAAGATGGTTAATTAGCTCTTTTTGGTATGGATTATCATCATTTGTTCGCGGTAGGAATATAGATTTCATATTAACTGTTGCTATTATTAACTATCTTCGTATTTATCAAATCAATAATTATCAGAATAAAATTTATTCAATTGTTAATAATTGATAAAACATTAGAGTTTGATTTGTTAGTTTTCTCAGCAATTTGACTATAAATTTGTAAATGTTCAGCAAAAATTGTAGACATACAAAGACGTTGCTGGATATTCTTAACGGCTATATTTTCTTCCTCACTAAAATTAGATAACATTTGTTGTACCGCTTGTGCAAAAGCATTTGGTGTATAAGGTGAAAAAGTTTTGATAGCACCTGGCTCTATTGTGTTGTATTCATCTATTAAAGGTAAATCAAAAGATAAAATTTTGGGATGAGCGATAGACAACCAAGTAGATAACGAACCAGAAGCAGAGGATTTTTGGAAAGGACAAATAGCTAAGTCAGTTGTAAGTAAATATTGCTCTAATTCTGTTTCTGATAAGTAACCTGTAATTATCAGACGATCTTTGACTCCCAATGTTTGTGCTAAGGTGAGTAATTCTTCTAAAAACCATTCGCCACCACTACTAGGACTACCTGCAAAAATGACTTTTGCATTTGGTGGTAAATTAGGTAGTGCTTCGATTACCAACCTGTGTCCTTTTCGTGGAACAATCCAACCTAATAGGGTAATAATTTTAAATCCCTCTAACTGTAAAGCTTTGCGAGCTTCATCTGAGTTATTTTTGACGGTACGTTCTTCTACAAAATGTGGTACTAGTTTTATCTTCTCAGCATTAGTTGTGTTTGTACCTATAATCGATTTAAGTCTTTGAGATTCCTGTTTGGTACATACGAGAATTTGTTTTAATTGACTAAACATCCAGCGAAGCAAAAGAGAATATGGGCCATATCTAGCTCTAGCATAGGTAAAAAAATTGTTCCATGTTAAAGGTTGTGCTTGTACATAAACATCATGAAAAGTGGCTATCAATGGAGATGAACAATTTTGGATAAAAGTTTTAATATTGCGCGATTGCGATCGCTCGCCCCACAGTAATGTATTATGTTGCAAGTGAATCACATCTGCACAGGCAAGTTTTTTAGCAGCATCAATCAATATTGCGCGATTTTGTTGGGGATTTGCAGTTAAAATTACACTGGCTTCAACTACATCGAGATTACATTTACGAGCCTCCGAAGCAAGTAACTCACTGTAGCGGCGAATTCCATGTTGACTATGACCAATATGTAAGTAGCCAATTTTCACTGTACTCACCCTTTAGTAGATCCTGCAACTATCATACTAACTACCTCTTGCGCTGCCATTTTTTGCAATAGGCGGTAGTGATTACCTTTAGAAATTAGTTTCTCGCAATGTTGTTCATAGTTATTTTCTATTTCCTCTACTAATTCAAGAACATTATCTATTATTAAAGTATCTGTTCTCAAAGAATATCTTTCCATTCCCATAGATTCCATAAAATCTCTACACTTCGGCTGATATTCCAGCATGATGGCTGGAACTCCACATCCATGCGCTAAAACGACTGAATGCAATCTTTGGCCAATAACGATATCGTATGATTTTATTCTGAAGAGTGTTTGCTGAATATCTTTATATTTCCGCCAGATGGAAATATTTTTTGAATTGAAATTCCGAATCAAATCTAAACCAATATCAAAATCTTTCTGGTGCATGGGTATAAATTCTACTAACCAATTGTTAGCTAATAAATGATTTACTACTTCAATGATATTTTTTATCACTAAAGATTGACTACCCCACATTTGCCCATGACTACCTAAATTAATGGCTATTTTGCGATTTTTGAGTAAGCTTGAATCTCTGGGTGTACAGATTGATAGAGCCGGATCTCCAATGACTTTAGCATTTGAGAAACCATGGTTTTCTAGAATCTTTGCTGAACGGAAACCACGTACACTAACATATTTTGCTTTGCTTAGTACCTGAACCCATTGATTTATTAGAGCAGAATAGTTTATGTCTGAATAATAGTCAGACCAAAAATCAGGATCACCAACACCAGTACCAAAAACAATACCTTGATAACCTTTTTGCAGTGCGTGTTGAAAACGCTCAAGGTAGCTTTGCCAATGGATTAATGTTCCTCCACCTAAAAAAACCAAATTATAGAAGTCTTGACTTTTGATGAAATTGCGATACAAGTAAAGCTCTAGAGGATGTATTGCTCGATGATATGCGTAATTGAGTTCGCCAAAATCATCATAAGTTAAGACTTGAAATTCAGAAAATAAATCTTTAAATGCTAAATACAAAGCCTCGTCGCCAAGGTTAGCATCTCCTAACCAACCAACATACCCTGCTATTGGTTGAATGCTGAAGTAGTCGTCGATTTTTTTAAATGACTTAGCATATCTAGAACTGAAAAGTAATTGTGATAGTTTGGATTGAGGATTGTAAATTTTATTAAAAATCAATTTAGATTTTCGTTTAATTGATGAAATCTGCATATCTTTTTGACTACTCAAATGTTGCTGTTATTGATTATTAATATTATTTATGGTTTAATTTCTTTCTACTTAATGTAGGAAATATTGAGCGCAGTATATCAACTAATTGCTGAAAGTATTGAGGTGCTACCAATGAAACTGTTCCGAGGTAGACAATAGCACCAATAATTACACAAAGCGCCAGTAAAACAGACTGATTAACTAAGCTATTAAATATATATTTGCATCCCAAAATAGCAATTACCATAGCAATTGAAGCTAGTAGTGCCGCTTGATATTGTTGTAAGTATGTAGTTATCTTAATTTGAATTAATTTGCGGAGAACTAATACAGGTATGGGTGACATCACATAACCACGAATCACATAAGAAGCTGCAACTGCGACGATTCCCCAACGTACGGCGATGAGGAAGCAGATAAAATTAGCGATCGCTTGAACAAGGGTTAGTGCTAGATTCCAAGAAGGCTTTCCTAGAGCCATGATCATCGAGCCATTGTAGTAAAAACCTGCATATAAAGGGCCGATGAGTGCTAGTACTTGGATTACTGGTATACTTGGTGTCCACTTTTTACCAAAAAAAGTTACTATCAGTTCGGGAGATAGTACTGAAATACCGATGAACACAGGAAAAGCGATGATACTTGTTAAACTAACTGCACTATAAAGTACTTTACGCATCTTTTCTGGTTCTTGTTGCAAACGTGAAAAGATTGGCATAGCTATCTTCTGAATGACAGTAACCATCAATTGAGTTACTATCGTCAAAATTCGATATGCCACAGAGTAATAACCTAGCGCAACAGAATCGAGAAAATATCCTATCAATAAATTATCAGAGTTTTGATTAACAAAGTTCAGGACATTAATTCCTGTGACGTTAATACCAAATGAGAATAATTCTTTGAAGTGTTTTTGGGAAAATCTAAATTTTGGTCGCCAATCACTTACCCACCATAAAGCTAAAACCTGAGTAATATTATTAGCTAAATACTGCCCAACTAAACTCCAAACCCCAAAACCTAAAAATGCCAAAACTATACCAACAACACCACCTACAACCACAGCTATTAATGAACGCACAGCTAAACTTTTAAAAGCCAGCGAACGTTGCAGAATTGCTTGTTGTACACTGCTGAGACCATTAATTACAAAATTGAGAGACAGCCAGCAAAGAATTGGTACTATCTTAGGTTCTTTAAAGAAGGCGGCAACTAAACCAGAACAAGCGATGCTTAAAGCCGCAAGTATTACACTCACTCCTAAATTAGTCCAAAAGGCAGTATCTAAATGCTCTGCTTCCAAGTCGTGACGCTGAACAATTGCTGTCGAAAATCCTTGATCTACAAAAATTTGTAAAAAGCTGAGAAATATGCCCGACAAAGCAACTAACCCGAATGCCTGTGGCCCTAGTAATCGAGCTAGTAAAAAGAAAACCCCGAAGGAAACCACCTGTTTTCCCCAACTCTCAATCGCAGACCACAGTAAACCTTTAACTGCTTTCTGTCGTAAATTTGATGTTTGTTTTGGTGATTCCATTCCAGGCTTTACCTATACAAAGGATAGAAATATCTATTATGATTTTTTCACTGCGAATTGCTATTTGAGCAAAGAAGCAGATTATCTTGATTAAGAATTAATCATTAGCCTAATTTAAAGGGCAAAAATTTTTCAAAAGTTTACATTTAAAAGCACACTTAATTCAGGATAGTTAATACTAAAATAGGAACACAGTGATTAACTGAAAGTCTGAATTAAATATGGTTAATCTATCAATTATCACGACTAAAATTGGCTAAAAGTTACTCATTCCACTGTAGTATTTAGGAAAACTCCAGCAATACGGCTAGATAATAATAGCTGTTTAGCAGCTAACCAGATGAAAACTGGAATTGTTGTTGCATAGCGCCGCCAAAGTCGTCGCGGTTCTTGAATCCAACGATAAAGCCATTCTAAGCCTAAGTCTCTGATTATACGGGGAGCGCGTTTCTGAATTCCGGCATACACAGGGAAAACACCACCTACTCCAATCATGACTGAGCGAATTTTACCCTTGTGTTGTGCTATCCATTTTTCTTGTTTTGGACATCCTAGGGATACCCAGACTATACCCGCACCACTGGAATTAATTTTATTGACTAAAATTTCGTCTTCAGTTTCCGTCAGTGGGCGGAAGGGTATTGGTTCCATTCCAGCTATTTTCAGTTTGGGAAATTCTTGTCCCAATCTCGCTTGCATTTTGGCAAGAATTTCAGTTTGTGAACCGACAAAGAAAACACTCAGATTATGCGTTTGTGCATACTGACATGTCTTAACAAATATATCCATACCGGCTACACGATCTTGGTAACGAGATCCCATTCGGCGCATCATCCAGACTAATGGCATACCATCAGGTGTGACCATATCTGAATTTTGTAGTACGTTAGCAAAATCTGGATTCCAGTGGGCTTCCATGAGCATGTGTACATTTGCTACACATACACTTCTACTTTCACGAGCGATCGCCCATCGTATAATTGTTTGTATCTGATCCTCAAAGCGTAAGGCAGTAATAGGGAAATCGAGTACTTTTTGAGTAGGCAGAAACATATCTGCTACCATAGCTCACTCCTTGTATCAAAGATAAATAGAAACAGATTGCCTTAGGCACTCTCCATGTCTAAATAAGCCAATTAGATGAATCTTGACTTTTTTTTGAGCTTGTAGCTTTTTTACAAGAGAACACATAATTATGAAACAGTTTCTCAGCAATTTTACTGTTTGCTGAATACCATTCCAAAAAATCACAACCGTAGATTAGCTTACTTGTTTAACTAATAGTTTATTACACTAGTCTGCAAAACTTTATATTTACTTTATATTTTTCTAGGGATTAGTTCACCTAAACATTACATTCATACTTAATTTATGCTTACGTAATAGTATTTATGTTCGTAAAAATTTCTTGTAAATTTAGGCAAATTTTTATATGTCATCCCTCTTATAGAGGATTGGTTACTATTAAATATATTTAAATTTATACAAGTAAATGTATATATCAATAATATTTATTTATGAATAAAGTAATTTTACTAGGTATAATCTAATTTCTATTCTCGAAACTAACTTCAAATAATAAACAAAGCATATTCATTCAGTAAAATATTACAACACTATAGTCAGGGTTTCCTTACATCTCGCCATTATTATTTGTAGGGGTAGTGTTAAACAGAACACTTCATATTATTTGTTTCTTGAGTTTCCGTACAAGCCGTTGGTTAAACCTACAAAAATTAGCCAATAAAAAGGGGAGGAATAATTTCCCCCCCCTTTTTGATTGTTGTCTCTATTGTCTGATTGATTATTTTCCTTTAATCGTTGCCTTAGCATTTGTCTTTGCTTCTTGAGTTGCCGCTTTCTTGCTGAACCACCTTTGCCTTTATCATTTCTCCCTTCGCGGCGAGGAGATTCCCATCTTTTTAAGCGCATAAAAAATAAGTTTTACTTGCGTGTGTTAACTAGTATTACCATTATAATACATATATATATTTATTGTCTACCCAAATCTCATAACTCCTTTATCCTGTATTTATCCCTTTGCTTGAGCAATCTAACCTAATAAAATGCTGCTAGAAAACATCAGATTCCATACAGCAGCAATAGTTTAAACATTAATGACTTTTAACACCAAAAGTCAGATGCCAAGAAGTTACGCACATTATATCTAAGTTGAATTTTCTTCAACAGTCGTAGCGTATCACACTAAAACCTTTAGAAATAGTGCGTTAGGCTTGCCTTAATAGACTTCAAAAACATGAAATTTATAAGGTAAGCTTGTGTCTGATTTAGAACTACACAAATATCTTCCCAAACTTCCCGAACCAGCCCTACAAGAATTTACAGAATGGTGTGTTTTAGAGCAGGCAAAAGCCGCAGGTATAGAATTTACTCCTGATCCAACTAAGTTAGCAAATTTAATACCCAATGAGTATATTTGGCAACTTATTGATCAGTTTATGAAAGTGAAACCAGACCCCATCAAAGCTGGTTTAGTAGCTACAATAGCTGGTCAAGAAGCTGATAGCCACGGTTTAGTAGGTTCGCCAATTATGGCAGATTTTTTGGCCATTTATATTAAGTATTCAATTCCCGAAAATGGCACACCTCCAGAAGAAGCAAAAAAGTTAATTACAGAAGCGGCAATTCAGCAGTATGAAAAGCTATCTGAGCTTGCTGATAAATATAATGTAACGTTCTAAGTTGTTGTTATTTGTTAACTATTCTGAGGCTTTGTCTGTATTGAAAGACAGAGCCTTTTCACTGCTACGATAGTCGAAGCGAAAAAAGCAGATTTAAATCCGGGTATTGGACAGTGTATCGCTGAAATGGTTTCTGCCCAGAAGTTTAACGAAATGAATAGTCCGATACCTATAATTTACAGTGCAATTACGTCAGGCGATCGCTGGAAGTTTCTCAAACTAGAATCCCAAACCGTCACAATTGGGCTAACAGAGTACAACATTCCTCCAATCGATAAGGTGCTGGGGATATTGTTAAGCTTTGTTTCCAATGCCAGTTGAGCAATATTGCAACTAAACATTATACTCAATATACAAAATTACTATCAGGACTTATGCAGAGGCTACGGAAAATCGAACCACAGAGACACAGAGGTCACGGAGAAATGAGAGTTTGAGAGTTTTTTTACGTAAGTCCTAACTATTATTCATATCTATTCTTGTATGCAGGTTGCAACCAACTGAATGGCAAAACTAATTGTAATTAACGCGAAGCCAACATTTCCGCATGATTTCCAGAACCAAGTGTTTAAACTTTGTTCGTATCCAAGTTTTACACCCCTCTCTACGAAGCGCGAGCTAGTACGCCAGCTATCAAGAAAAGCCAGTGATGCACCAAGGAAGCCGATAACTAGACCAATAATATTAAGAATCTTGCTCATTTAGTTTTTAAAATAAGAATGGGAACTTACATAAACCATTTTTTTGTAATATCCTTGTCTAGTTTAACCTACCAAAAATCTAGCAATTTCGCAATTTATTAGCGACGTAATCAAGCCTTGGATATACTTTTCTATATTAATCAATCTACAATTTTTCGTCACTCTGCGACTAGCTAGAGTTTTTATCTCTAGTATCTCTACACTATCCGTTTTCAACGGAAATTTTCAACACACAAATAAATCTGGATGCTAACTATTATTGGTTGCGGAAATCTGAATCGCAGCGATGATGCTGTGGGTGTAATTATCGCCCAACGCTTACAACAATATCTAACCGAAAACCCTGACCCTAGTGTGCGCGTGTATGACTGTGGAACCGCAGGGATGGAGGTAATGTTTCAAGCTAGAGGTAGTAAGAAATTAGTAATTATTGATGCTAGTTCAACTAATTCAGAACCGGGTGCAATATTTAAGGTTCCGGGCAAAGAATTGGAAGCTTTGCCGGAACCCAGTTATAACTTGCATGATTTTCGTTGGGATAATGCACTAGCCGCCGGACGGAAAATATTTCAGGATGAGTTTCCTAAAGATGTGACTGTGTATTTAATTGAGGCGGCAAATCTTGGTTTTGGACTGGAGTTAAGTCCTGTGGTTAAACATTCTGCTGACCTGGTTTTTGAGAAGGTAGTTGCAATTATTAGACAGAATAATTTGTCATAATTACAGAATATTTTATCCAGCCATGTCACGATAAACAGCGATTTCATCTACTCGCATTTCAAAAGGTATACCTTGGCTTTCGGGAGGACAAACGCGGATTTTGGCGCTGCTAACAATTGACTGGAGCAATGTCCCCATTGGTACGATTTGCTGTAATATTCGCCAGTTGGTAACTTGGTCGGTACATTCAATTACTAATGTCATTGCGCTGGCATCAGTTGTCACATACCAACGACAATGAGAAAGAAGATTTTGAATTATGCGATCGCACGCTTCGTAAAAGTATTTACTAATAGAATGCTCTAGTTGTTGCCGTAAAATGATATCTGCCGATGTTGGCTGCATTGGGTGGAAATCGGAATCATCATTGAAACAATACATACACCTAACCATCTCTACTTACAAAACTACTTAAATGCCAATAGCCATTGCGTAGAGGATATCCTTTGTTGTTTCTAAGAAACTCTGGGTTTCATCGTCGTAAAAAGCGCCAATTCCGCTACATTGTATCCCTAAGTAGTTACTACTCAGGTAAACTCTGTGTCCTAAAAACCCTGCCAGCTGCATAGCGGTTTGATAATTTGTATAGTCGGACACAAAAAATAAAGTTACTGCACAATCACGAGCTATGCCTTGATTAATGCACAAATAACCAGTATGTTCGCTAAAATCACCACTCTTAATCAGATGATTATCTTGATATAACCCAGGGGATATCCCCTCGACTCGATGCACGACTGAATAAACTTTTATTGCTTCGCAACTTTCTGTGGGAATCGGTTGCTTTAGTTGTTGCAATATCTTGAAATAATCTTCTTGAGAAATCAACTGTTTCCGGAAACGTCTATTTGAACGTCTATGCCAAACAGTTTGATAAAATTTGTCCTTGTCAAACTCAAACTTTGGATGTTCTAGCTGTTGTTTAGAACTCTTTTGTAAGGCAGTTATTTGATAGCCATATTCAACGAATTGATTAGCTTCAAAATAATCTGTGCCACAAACAAAAGGAACTTTTAGCCTTAAGCGCCTGACATTCTTTTCTTCTACTTCCCCACATACAACACAAGCTGTGACAAACTCTTTATTCTCAAAACCTAAATCTGTATTGAGAGCTAACTTATCAAAATCGAAAATTAGCTGGATGTCTTTGTCATGGAGATAAGCTGATGCGGCAATTGTACCTAAATGGTGTCCGCTATCTAAAAAGCAATACCTCAGACTTCTGTTTTTATATTTCCAACTAGACCTATAATAAACGCAACTAATTAAAAAAATGACTCCCTTGATACATTTGCTCTGTATAATATAACTTTCTAAGCCATCATCTATTAATTCATAGATGAGTGTTAGACAATTATTCTCAACTTCTAGATGGTATATGCCATCAACTATTTCAGGCATTCCACGAATTTGTACATAAATCTCTGTAGGATATAGACCACCAGCGGAAGGATTTACACGTAGTTTGAAAGCTACATCTTTATAAGCTTTCTCTAGGGTAATTGCACCTGTTAAGTAAATTAAAGAATGAATCGGATGATTGATATTTAATTGCACCCGACGATAAAATTTTGGATATTGTTTAAAAGCAGATGGTTGAGTTTTAGAGTCTACATAATTGGGATCAAGCTGCACTGATAGGTAAGAATGTTTAGTTGCTTGATGATAGTTTTTGCTAGATAAATCATTTTCCAGCATCTTTCAACATCCTTAAAACTTCGACCGTACTGGCAAAATCTATAGCTTTATAATCGTCTAAATTTTTTAAATTCAAATTAGGGCGATGTGGTAAAAGTAACTTGACCACTTCTGCTTTACCTGATGATGCTGCATACATTAAAGCTGTTGCACCATTATCGTTTTGGTTATCGATATTAATTTTCACTTCTAGCAGCAAATTAATTAATTTATAATGATTGCCAAAGCAAGCAAACCATAAAGCATTATTACCATCATGATTTCTATAATTAATATCCGCACCTGCACGAATCAATTCTTGAACCACTGAACAATTACCTATCCTGGTGGCTTTCATCAAAGCTGTATCACCATTTTCACGCCTCTGATTTAATTCTTCAGGGTTGTAGTTGTTAGCTATCAACCATTCACAAGTTTTTTTACTCAAACCTTGCTTACTTTCTTGCTTCATAAATCGCCTCAAGTTAGATTCAATTTTGCAGCAGTGACTTTATTACATTAAAGTCAAGTGGGCAATGCTGAAAGTTCGTTTCATACTTTATGTTGAAGTTGTGAACATTACTATTTCTACCGTTATTGAAAATGGTGCGAAATATTAGCCTCATATTTTGTGCGATCGCTAATCGTATAAGATATAAAAGAAACACTTTTTCTTCCCTTACACCCCATACTCTTGCGCCCTTACACCCATATATTGCCAATAAAAGGTAATGGTGGACAATGCCCACCATTATCAAAAAACTCTTTAGAAATGCTATCTAGTGAGTTGTATAAACTCCTCTCAATTCACACTTAGACAGCATTGATTGTCTGATTAGAATGTTCACTAATTGGCATATATTTAGGTTCTTCAGAGAATAGTTCTCTAGAAGATTTATCTTGTTTGGGTGCGCCGTAAAAACCTGCTTCAGCTTCTAGTTCATCAACGAAATCCCAAGCTTCGATTGTGCGTTTAGAGTCTGGTCCGTAGTTCGCAGAAATTGCCCGTGCATTAGAGACAGCTTTATATATCTCTTTTTGCAAGAATAGTAATTTGGGTTTCTCTACAAAATCACCCTTAGTAATAATATCGCTGATAGAAATTATCCCAAGTAATTCGCCTCTGATGACAGGCGCACTCCGCATACCTGTATTAGCCAATAACCTTGCCACATATTCTATATCAAGGTCAGGATCTACAGTGACGCAGGGTTTACTCATTATTTCGTAAACATAAACTCTTTGAGGATCTTTTCCATAAGCAACCACTTTGCCTGCAATATCACTCTCAGTCACAATGCCATAAGCATCACCACTATGACGAGGTTCGACAATTAATTCTTGGAGTTGTTTGAGCCTTAATAATTTCACTGCTGCTGCTACAGTAGCGGAGCCGCGAATGGTAGCTACATCTTGAATCATGATTTGTTTGGCTCGCATAATTCCTGCTCCTTATTTATTGCAAGTAAGGGAATTTTTTCTAAACTGCTGTACTTCTTCCCAAACAGTATTTGCTTAGTTTAAGCATGATGAAAATTAGACACAGGTTTTACGCAGTATTAGCCCTAAATTCTACTTAGTAGAATTATGTATTTTAGGTATAAGATTTACAGATTTTCCCTATATATTGCTGAAGCGATCGCATCGTTTTGCCTAATTTTCAGTTGTACCAGGATTCAGGTAGAAATATCTTAGATAACCCTGTAATCACTTGCTACTGGCGTTTAGGTTCACTAGCAACAATTTAGCTTACTTATATATTATCACTCTGATAAGTTTGTTTTATAAATAAGTGTGTATTCTCCTATAGATATTGGTTAAATAACACAAAAAATTGTCAAATTGCATTAGAAAATACATTTGTTTTTTAAAGATTGTGTTTTCAACTTAGGCTGGCTTTAAAACCTAGGTCTCTATGTAAATTTGTTTAGTTTGTAGGCAAAACTTATCTTTTGAAATTTGTTTTTATAGACATGATTGATGTATAAAACTTGCTAACAATTAATCATCCATTGGGTATGAATTTTGCTATGTCTGCCAAGCAAATATATCCCCCCAATGGAGTATTTTTATTAGCAATCACTTACCCAAGTAATTTTGTATAAATTATATCTGCTAAATTTATAAAGAAATTCTAAAAAACACCTCTTTTATTCCAAATAGTTGGTATTGTTTCAAACAAGCATCATCCAAAAGGAAAATAAAACATGAAAATTAGCGCTCGTAATGCAATAAAAACTACTGTTAAGAAAGTTGTAACTGGTTCAGTTAATACCGAAGTCACTTTAGAACTAGCACCTGGAGTAGAACTAGTCTCTATAATCACCAAATCCTCAGCCGATAGATTAGGCTTGGCTGAAGGTAAACAAGCTTATGCTGTTATTAAAGCATCAGATGTTATTGTTGCTATTGATTAATCAATAACTGATTTGTGAGATGTATAAACAAGATACCCGACTTCTTTAATAAGTTGGGTATCAATAATATTGAGCATATAATTAACTTTCAACAATCCGAACATAAATAATCCGAGCAATTTTTTGATTAATACTGATAGTTTGGTTATTAACTTTGACTAACAATGAAGGAAATTGCTGTTCTATTGTAATAGAAGTACCGATTTTTATGCCTATTGAAATAATTTTATCTAGTATTCTTGTATTCTCAGTTTGATAAAAAGCTACTATACCTTGTTCACCTGGTTTAAGTAATTCTAAGGAGCAGCCAATTATGGAAAAAGGAGTAAACATTATAAATATAAAGTATAAAATATGAAGTATGAAAGATAAGGAGTATTTTCCTGACCTTTCATACTTTTATTGATTGCTATGAATAGCAACTAAACCACTAATTAAACGAGGTAAGGTTCTTGGTGTGTTTTGATTGTGCAGTTAGAGCGAGGATAGGTAACGCACAATAGAGCAAATCCTTTGGACATTTGCTCATCATCCAAAAAGATTTGATCAGATTGATCAACTTCACCTTCAGTAACTTTGCCTACACAGCTAGAGCAAGAACCTGAATGGCAAGAAAAAGGTAACTCAATACCATTTTCTTCTGCTCCGTCTAAAATTGTAGTTTCTTCGTCAATTTCAATTGTGGTGTCGAGGTCTTCTTTTTTGTTGATTAATCTTACTTGATAGGTAGCCATTTTTCCGATTCTCCTCAATTTTACGGTTCGGTTAATTCTCGAAGTGTGTCAGTCTCCTCTTCGAGAAACTATGAATAGGAAGACACTGCATTTGATGAGTGATTGCGAGTGTCTCTGACATTTGGCGTGGAGTACGTTTACGGAAAGCCTCTATGGTTGATTTGAAACTAAAAGAAGAATCTTTTAGCTGCAAGGAACACCAGTTGGCGTACAGTCTCCTGCTTGGAAAGATTTGCCACAACCGCAGGTACTAGTTGCATTGGGGTTGGTAAATTTGAAACCACTTTCTACCATCCCTTCGACAAAATCGATCACGATTCCTTCTAACAAGGGCGCACTTTTGGCATCCACATAAACCAGCACACTACCTTGCTGGATTACTAAATCATCTGGTTGGGGTTGGCTAGTGACATCCATGCCATATTCATAGCCATTGCAACCACCACCTTTGACAGAGATGCGGATACCTTTAGTTGCACTATTCTCATCGGAACCGGAACCTCGCAGGAAAGCCCGCAAACGAAATTCTGCTTTTTCTGTTAAAGTAACAGTCATTCAATCTCCTGATCTGTAGCGATTGATTGTTCTAATCTAGAATTTGGAATTTTTGTGATAATTGTCCTTTGTCATTAGTCATTAGTCATTTGTAAATACAAAAGACAAAGGACAAATGACCAAGGACAAAATACTTATTAAGTTGTAAAATTACTGGTGGTTTCCATTGATGGAGATTGCGCGTATCTCCAAGGCGCATTATTACCGCAAACATGACAAGAGCGATCGCGGTATGAACGACGCTTGGCAAATTCCATCCGGTTAAAGTCTATTGTCAGCAATTGCGACAATAAAGGCTGACTGAAACCAGTAATTAGCTTGACTGCTTCTAAGGCTGTTAAACAAGCCAATGTGCCAGAAACAGCACCTAGCACCGAGAAACCACGCCGATCCCAATCAGGCTTTTCGGGAAACAGACAAGATAAACAAGGCGTGACACCGGGAATAATCGTTGTCAGATAAGCCTCCATCCCATCCATTGCAGCTTCTACCATTGGTTTTCGCCAGCGTACACAAGCCGCATTCAACAAATTGCGTTCTGTAAAATTATGAGCGCAGTCCAGTGCCATATCTGCGGACTGTACCAAAGAATCTACATTCTCTGCGGTAACGTAGTCATGAACCGCCTCGATTTCGATATCAGGATTGATGGCTTGTAAGGTTTCTTTAGCCTTAAATACTCTTGGCTTACCTACCCAATCATCCGTCATCAGAATCTGACGATTCATATCATCAAGGCGCAAATCGCCACCCCGGACTAGAATTAGCTTGCCAACGCCTGCTACTGCTAAGTAAAGCGCGGCTGTACCACCTAATCCCCCCACACCTGTCACCAATACTGTCGCTGACTTCAGGCGCTTCTGAGCCGCTTCGCCAAAATTAGGCAGCATCATTTGGCGACTATAACGTTCTAACTCGGTAGGAGTTAGGTTAACCACTATTTACCTCCTAATCAGAAGAGAGTTCTGTCAGCGTAATTACATTTTTTGGCTTGTCTTTAAAGACTTTGAACACCTTTTGTTCTTGGGGTGTTGATTCGAGAAATACTTGATATGCTTTTTGCAAAGCCAAGCAATATTGATTGAGCTTTTCTTCTGCATTTAAATCAGCAGAATTATTATCTATCTCTTGGATATATTGCGAGAATTTTTTCAATATATGGAGACGATTTATATTGACAATTTTTTGGTCATAATCTAGCTCAAAGAATTGAAAATATTCTTCAGCATCACTTATTTTTTTGAATTCATCAATAGTTTTACTCATTTAGCCTCCAATTCTGTTAGCTGCTGCTTTAACTCATCAAGTTGACGATATATTTCATAAGTTGCCGCCGCAACATCCATAAGTGTTTTGTAATCTGTTGGTAGACCTTCTGCTAAATCATGCAGATCCATTTTCATTTGACCTGCTTTGCTGTTGAGGCGTTTAATTTGAGTTTTCAATTCCTCGATTGTCATTGGTTATTTGTCCTTTGTCATTTGTCATTTGTAAATAAGCGTGACTTTGATAAACCTCTCCCCAACCCCTCTGTCTTGAAAAGTTTTGCGCCGGGAAACCCGGACGCGCAAACTTTTCGCTCCGACGCGGAGAGGGGCAAAAATATTCTGTGTTTTTAACAAAAAATTCAGAGTTTCAAAGCCTCTCTCCCTTTGGGGGAGAGGTTTGGAGAGGGGTTAAAATAACGAACAACTAATGACTAATGACGAAAAGTTATAGCTTTCCTACTTCTGGAAAACGGTTAACTAAATCCAATCCTTTTTGGACAAAAGTTTCGCCTTCTTCTGCTAACTTTTCTAGAGATTCAAAACCGAAACGATGAGCATCTCTTAAGGTTTTAACTGTTAGCAAAAGCCGTCCAGAAAAGACTAACGCCCAGCCGAAGCCCTCATGGTTGATGTTAACTACAACCTGAGATATCAGATTAGTTTCTTGTTCGATTCTGGCAGCAATAGCTCGGAAAAATACTAATATCCGGGCTTGTGTTGCGGCATCAACTTCACCTTCAATAGGAATTTCGCGTTTCTTTTTTTTGGGAACGACGAAAGCTTTGAGGATTAATTCATCTGACCAATTACGGTAAAATCCGTAACTATCTTGACCTCTAATTTGTAGGATTAAAGCCTTAATGAAGGGAGAGTTTAAGGCGGCGAGACTAGTAGTTCCGTTAACAGTATTATCTGCGGTCATACAGTTGCTTCGTTCTCAATATCATCTGTAAAGGTTTTGGTTTTTGGTTGTAGAGCTTTCCGCAACCAAGGTGGAGGATTCCCTTTAAGAGTTTGGACTAATTTAGTGAGCAACTCTTCAATTTTTTCTTCTTCGGTGCGGGCTTTAACTGGGGTAACACCTTTTTTTATTAACTTGGCAGCAGCAGTACCACCAATTGCTGTCACATAAACAATTGCACAGTCAACCAGTGCATCAAGTTTGGGTGTGATTTTATCTTCGTTACCATCTTCTTTTAACTCACCCTCAAAGTTGAGAGTTTGTAAAAATTGATATCCTTCTGCATCGATTTCGTAGACATCAATTTCTCTCGCCCAGCCAAAGTGAGCATTAACATGAATATGGTCACTGGTTGTAAAGGCAATTTTCATTCTGTTCTCCTACTTGTGTAGGGAGTGGGGAGTGGGGAGTGGGGAGTAGAAATTCACTACTCCCTATTCCCTACTCCCAATTCCCCAATTTCTAATCATTGAAAAAGTGTTTTACTCTCTCTTCTTCAGCTTCTAAAAAGAGGTTGCCCATGCCGAACAAAAGCTCCATCGTGCCGCGATAGCCAACTTTTGTAAATAGACCATTTCCTAAACGGTCGTAAATGGGCAAGCCTAAACGATAAAGAGGTATCGACAGACGTTTTGCGATCGCCCCCACGTTAGAATTACCAATTAGTAAGTCAGAACCTACTGCTAGTTCTTCAAAGTCTTCTAAATCGCCGATGGTGACACTCTTAATGGGGAGTTTTTCAAGTAAAGGCGATCGCGTTGTGGTCACAGCAGCGTGAATTTGTGTTCCCATCGATTGCAAGAAGCGCACTGTACCCCACAACAAATCAGGCTCTAGAGCTAAAGATACTCGTTTTGCACCAAAATAAAAGTGCGTATCAAGCATTGCATCTTGCAATTGGCGACGTTGCCGACGGTACTTTTCGGGTACTGGGTTGCTGCTCAAAATCGATAGTGCTTGCAAGAACTCATCGACTGCTTCCAGTCCAGTCAGTTCACCAAACACTTCATAGGGAATGTTAAACCGCTCATCCAGAATCTTGGCAGCACCCCGCATACTTTCACCCAAAGCGATGGTGAAAGCAGAACAACCTACTTGTCGTAGTTGTTTCACACTAGTACCGCTACCTGTGACGGGGGTATAGTTATCTTCTAAATGACCATCTAAAGAAGCTCCGAGGTCAGGTACGAAGATAGGTTCTAATCCAAAAGCAGTGACAATCTCTTTGATTTCTTGTAAGTCGCCTGGGGTAAAAGCAGAACCAGCCAAGATTGTGACTTGTTCGCTTCTGATCCCGCCTGCTTGGGGAATTTCTTTAACGATGCTTTCCACAGCAGTAGCAAAACCATCTTGTAATGCACCTTTAAAATCTGGTGTTGGTGCAAATATAACGGGGATGTGGTCTAATTCCCGATGGCGATCGCGGATATCCTTCAAGAAGCGTTCAATATCATCGCCTCTGGTTTCGGTTAATCCAGTGGTACACAAACCGATAATTTCTGGCTTGGCCTTCTCAACCAACGTGAGAAGAGCCTGTTCCACATTCTCTTCGCCACCCAAAATCGTAGTTACTTCAGTCATGGCTGTAGTGGCTAGGGGAATAGCTTCCCGAAAATGCCGTACAAGCACAACTTTGGCAAAGGCGGTACACCCTTGAGAACCGTGGAATAGAGGTATCATTCCCTTCAATCCCAAAAAGGCGAGGGATGCACCTAAAGCTTGGCTTTGTTTGAGGGGATTAACTGCAACTGATTTTTCGGGGACAGTAACGATCGCCATCTAAAATACCTCTTCTATTGACGCAGAAAACATATCTTCTGCTGACAAACTAAAATTATTTAAAGTCCCTGCTTCTTCATCCCAAGGCGCAGGCTTACGAATTTGATCCCAGATGGGGCTGTGGAGGGCTTCGTATAACTCTCGTGCCATCTCTAACATTCCCACATACCCAGCATACGGATGATGACGTTCTTGGTTGATGTCGAGGAAAGGAATCCGCGCTTTTAGGGCTGTGTATTGGTTACGACCACCCGCAATCAACATATCAGCGTTTGTGTCACGTACTAATTGCAACAACTCCTGAGCATTGCCTTTTTCTAGCATCATGCCTTCTGTACCGAGCAAGCGTTTGATTTTTGCCTTATCTTCCTCTGTACTCTTGCGGGTGCTAGTAGCCACAACTTCTATCCCCAAATCCTTAGCGGCGGAGATAATTGACCAACTTTTCACACCGCCAGTATACAGAACCACACGCTTACCCTTGAGTCGGGCGCGATAAGGAGCTAAGGCGATATCCAAAGCCGCAGTTTCTTCCGCAATCAGCTTTTCTGTACGCTCTTGCAAATCAGGATCGCCCAACTTAGCAGCCACATTCCGCAAACAACGATTTATATCATCAATGCCATAAAAAGACTCTTCAATGTAGGGAATCCCATATTGCTCCTCCATCTTTCTCGCCATATTGAGCAAAGCCCGCGAACAAATCATCACGTTCAACTTGGCACGGTGAGCGTAACAAATTTCTTGATAACGAGCATCACCCGTGATTTTGGATAGTACGCGGATGCCTAATTTTTCAAATAAAGGCAGGACTCCCCACATTTCCCCGGCGATATTGTATTCGCCGATCAAGTTTATATCATAGGGGGTTGTGAACTCCGGTTCTGCTGTCCCGACAACATAATCTAATAAAGCTTCACCGCCAAAACGGTTCCCCAAATTCTTACTACCAATAAATCCCGGCGCAATCACCGGGACAACAGGAGTACCAATTTTTTCAGCCGCCGCCTTGCAAACAGCATTGATATCATCGCCAATCAACGCTGTCACACAAGTAGCATAAACAAATACAGCCGTGGGATTATAACGCTGATGAATTTCTAAAATTGCCTTGTAGAGCTTCTTTTCACCACCGAAAATCACATCATTTTCAGTCATGTCGGTAGTGAAACCCATCTTGTAAAGTTGAGGGCCAGAAGAGAGACTACCACGACTACCCCAAGAATTACCAGCACAGGCGATCGGGCCGTGAACCAAATGCGCCGCATCAGTAATTGGAACCAGAGCAATCATCGCCCCATCAAAAGCACAACCACCTTGAGCCGCCCCAGGTTGCGCTTGTTGCGTACAAGACTTATTCTTCTTCTCGCCCTTCTTCTGCTGATTATGTTCGCATCCCGACTCATTCAGCAGTTCATTAACCTTCTTCTGGGTATTCATCTCTCTTCCTCTGTGTTCTCCGCGCCTCTGTGGTTCGACAAAAATTATTGATAGGAATTAACTGAAACTCTTAAAGGATGTATGAGAAATCTTAATCCCCCCTAGCCCCCCTTTTTAAGGGGGGAAAATATCTCAAAGTCCCCCTTTTTAAGGGGGATTTAGGGGGATCTATAAATCTTAAAAAGCTTTCAGACATCCTCTTAATTCCTTCGTGTCCTTAGCGTCCTTTGTGGTTCGTTAAATCCTACTTGAGAAAAACCAGTTAACAATAATCACCTATAAATTCACTGATTACTGTTAACTGTTACAAAAACTTCCTGCAAAAATCTTTTCCATACCCGACACACAATTCCCCATGTGCATCAGTAATTCATTTCTATAACATCGACTTTTACAAGAAAGTTAAAAGTATTCTTCACTACGAAGGATAAAAAATTTTCTTTCCTGCCATTTTTTACCTGATTTTGGGGTGAGACATTTATATAACTACACAAATATATTTTTAGAAATAGCCCCAAACCCCTATTCTCAGGTGAGATTTAATCAGTAATGAGTAATTTTGAGCCGCTAATAATTAGCAAATGTACCTTGTCACATCCTCACCACATTCATCAGCGAGGTAAGACAAAGCCCGAAAACGCAAACCAACAAACTCATCATAGAGAGGATTCAGCTTACACAAAGGTGGAATATGGAGACTCTTCCCAAATAAACTAATATTTCGCTCAAAAGGACAACAGCAAGGAATTACCTGGCATATTACATGAGCGAAGCGATTATTTTTAACTTGAATTCCGTCCACCAAACGACGTAAGGGATTAAGTACAGGAGACTTTTTATAGTTAGGTGGATGGTAATTAACGTGAGAGTGAGTGTGATTGATGCTGTCCATAATAGAGATGCTGAATCAAGAGATAGGTAGGTTGAAAAGTAAAAGGTAAAAAGTCAAAAGGCAAAAGAGTAAGTGTTTTACCTTTGCCCTTTACCTTTTGACTTACTTAGCTGTTTTTAACAAACAAGCTATGGTATTGTCGCCATTTCTAGCGAATCAAGTCGAAGGAGATATCGGTCTTACCAGTGATGTTGGTGTTGCGATCCATTTCATCCAACAGAGTGTTAACAACCCAGTTGAGGATGTTTAGACCACCTTGGTAGCCGAGGGTAGCATAGCGGTGTAAGTGGTGGCGATCGAACAGAGGATAACCAATCCGCACCATTGGGATTTTGGTATCGCGCCACAGGTACTTACCGTAGGAGTTACCGATGAAGAAGTCTACGGGTTCTGTGAACAACAAGGAACGGAAGTGCCACAAGTCTTTTTGAATCCAAACTTTAGCTTCTTTACCGAATGGACTAGCTGCGAGAATAGCTTCCATTTCTTTCTTGAAGGTTTCATCACCGTTGTTGCAGAGGATGTGTACAGGCTCTGCACCCATTTCTAACAAGAAGCTGGTGATGGAGATGATCAAGTCAGGATCGCCGTAAATAGCGAACTTCTTACCATGAATCCAAGCGTAGGAATCGGTGATAGCATCAACTAAACGACCGCGATCGATTTCTAACTCTTCAGGAATCGCTTTACCAGTCAATTCAGCGATCGCAGTCAAGAATTCGTCAGTACCTTTAACACCAAAAGGACGTAGAACTTTTGTTTCTTGCTTCCATTGAGTAGAGATATACTCACGGGTTTTGGGTGTGGTGTAAGCTTGGAGAGCTACTGTTGCCTTAGCGTTGATAGAATCAGCAGCATCTTCCAGCTTTGTACCACCTGGGTACATATCAAATTCACCAGTGTTGGGTGAATCAAAGTAGTCGCTGCTGTCAGACAGAATGGTGTAGTCAACACCCATAATGTTCAACATCCGCTTAACTTCGCGGTTGTTACCAACGTATGTATCAAAACCAGGGATGATGTTGATTTTGCCGTTGCTGGTAGCTGTTTTCTTGCCTTCTGTCAGGTTCAATAGAATTCCCTTCATCATGTTGTCGTAACCAGTGATGTGGGAACCAACGAAGCTGGGGGTGTGAGCGAAAGGTACTGGGAAGTCTTGAGGAATAGAACCAGCATTCTTAGAGTTGGTGATGAACGCACCCAAGTCATCACCGATAACTTCAGCCATACAGGTGGTGCAAACAGCAATCATCTTAGGCTTGTACAGTTGGTATGAAACTTGCATACCTTCAATCATGTTGTTCAAGCCACCAAATACTGCTGCGTCTTCTGTCATGGAAGAAGAAACTGCGGAGCAAGGCTCTTTATAGTGACGGCTGAGGTGTGTACGGAAGTAAGCCACACAACCTTGAGAACCTTGAACGAAGGGAAGAGTACCTTCAAAACCTAAAGCCGCGAACATTGCGCCTACAGGTTGACAACCTTTAGCGGGGTTGATGGTTAAAGCTTCACGAGCGAAGTTCTTTTCCCGGTAATCCCAAGATTTTGTCCATTCAGAAACTCTTTCAACTTCTTCAGGAGGATGTGCGCCTTCAAAGTTCTTTCTCTTGTTTTCAAATAGCTCGGTGTATTCTGGCTGTTTGAATAGATCAACGTGGTCTACAATTCTGTCAGGATTCTGTGGCATTTGTCTGTCTCTCTACGCTTGCTGGTTGGTGTAGTAATTGAAGTGTTGGGAGAGCCTGGGGGAATTCCGCTCCTCTCCTGGGGAGTCACGAGTGATGAATCATGAATAATGAATAAAAGTCTTCATCCAGCATTCAGCATTCACCATTCTTCCCTGGGTTCCTGGGGCTAAAAACCCCAGGCTATCCGTTTTATTCTTGGGGATGAATTAAGCAGCAGCCTTAGCTTTGGTAGCAGCTTTCTTCCAAGGTGCGCCAATCAAGCTCCAAGTTGGGCTGTTGAGTGCTAAGTCCATATCACGAGCGAAGATAGCAAATCCGTCATAACCGTGATAAGGGCCGGAGTAATCCTTTTTGTGGTTTAATGGCTTTTAGCAGCGAAATGTTTACGTTAAACAGTGTTAGTTTTAAACATTGTTCGCTGATAACACATTAAATTTTAGGCTAAATATAGGCTAATACCACAGCGATGCAAAATCAGGGTAAAGACAAATATCAGCAAGCCTTTGCAGATTTAGAGCCACTTTCATCTACCGACGGCAGTTTTCTTGGCTCAAGTCTGCAAGCACAGCAGCAAAGAGAACACATGAGAGCAAAAGTATTACAAGAACTAGAGAAAGTAAATCTGCGTTTAAAGTCTGCAAAAACAAAAGTATCAATTCGGGAATCAAACGGAAGTCTGCAATTACGGGCAACATTACCAATTAAACCCGGCGACAAAGACAGCAACGGCACTGGCAGAAAGCAATACAATATTAGTTTGAATATTCCCGCCAACTTGGATGGACTCAAGACGGCTGAGGAAGAAGCTTATGAATTAGGCAAATTAATCGCTCGTAAAACCTTTGAATGGAACGATAAATATCTAGGCAAAGAAGCTACGAAAAAAGATGTCAAAACTATAGGTGAGTTACTGGAAAAATTCGAGGATGAATATTTTAAAACGCATAAACGGACAACGAAAAGTGAACACACATTTTTCTATTATTTTTCCCGCACCCAGCGATACACTAATCCTCAAGATTTAGCCACTGCGGAAAATCTCATTAATTCAATTGAACAAATCGATAAGGAATGGGCTAGATATAATGCCACTAGAGCCATATCTGCTTTTTGCCAGACATTCAATATAGAAATTGATTTGTCTAAATATGCCAAAATGCCCGATCGCAATTCCCGCAACATCCCTACAGATGCCGAAATACTATCAGGAATTACTAAATTTGAAGACTATTTAAATAGTAGAGGCAATCAAGTTAATCAAGATGTAAAAGATAGCTGGCAACTTTGGCGATGGACGTATGGAATGTTAGCCGTATTTGGTTTACGTCCCAGAGAAATTTTTATCAATCCTGATATTGATTGGTGGTTGAGTAAAGAAAATACAGACTTAACATGGAAGGTAGATAAAGAGTGTAAAACTGGCGAAAGACAAGCATTACCATTACATAAAGAATGGATTGATGAATTTGATTTAAGAAATCCTAAATATTTAGAAATGTTGGCAACGGCAATTAGTAAAAAAGATAAAAATAATCATGCAGAGATAACTGCATTAACACAACGAGTAAGTTGGTGGTTCCGCAAAATCGGCTTAGATTTCAAGCCTTACGATTTACGTCACGCTTGGGCAATTCGAGCGCATATTTTAGGTATACCAATCAAAGCAGCAGCCGATAATTTAGGACATAGTATGCAAGTTCACACCCAAACCTATCAGCGTTGGTTTTCGCTAGATATGCGGAAGTTGGCAATTAATCAGGCTTTGACTAAGAGGAATGAGATGGAGTTAATTAGGGAAGAAAATGCTAGGTTGAGGATGGAGAATGAAAAGTTAAAGCTGGAGATTGAGAAGTTAAAGATGGAGATTGTTTATAAGCAAAGTTAAATTTGCTTATAAACTTGATGTGATGTATTATGCTGTTCTAAAACGCAATCTACTACATAGTTATTTAGTCCATTTGGTGGGAAAAAGTTTATTGTCAGCATCAGGTGTCTGAAGTTTTAAAATTGTTCCGTCAGAAAAAATACTGATTTCTTCTTCACCCTCTCGAACTCTTGTATTTTGAATTTCCTGGATGTTGGTATCAAGTCGAATAATCTGCTCTATTGTCTCCAAATGAACACCCATAAATAGACGAGTTCTACCATCAGGAACTTCTAAATATCTTCCAATATAAGTTCTATTTTCCCATGTAATAGTCTCTTTCGTTAGCCTTTCTTGTTCAAAAGTTTGTATAAGTGGATCTAAAAAACGTTGAAGACCCAGATTCCTTGGAAATCGCTCTAAAACTCGTTCTTGGTAATCTTGCCTATCTAATCTAAATTTTTCTGCGAGCAAAGTTTCATAGGCTCGCAAAGTAGTGTCTAAGCCAACAAAGCTGAGAACACAGGTGTAATGTAATAATATTGAGTTATCTTTTTCAGGCAGAAAAATATTAGAAATTGGAGGATCTGCAATAAATGTGAACGGTGGCATACTTTTGTCTCCTGTTGGAAAGTACGAAACAATTGCAAATTTTCCTCTAGCGGGTTCTGGATAAGCTTTTGATTGTTCTAGTGCTTTAGTCATAGCTATTTCAACATTTTGCGGCTGGGTTGTTCCTTTTGATTCGTAAATGTATCTTTCATCATTTATATCGAATCCCAAAAAGTCAGGAGTTTTTTTGGATAACTTTCTATTTTGAGGTATTTGACTAATAGTTTCCCATCTAATATTAAAAGATTGATTCATAAGTAAAGAGGATATGGCAACTCCCAAATCTTCAGACAAACGTTTTTTAAAGTCTGAAGAACCTTGACCAATAATTATGAATCCATTAATAGATATACTTGAACCATTAAATAAAGGCACTACTGTATTAATATATAAAAAAAGATTATAACCAAATCTATCTTGATTTTGCCCTAATAACATTAAGACATGAGTAAATGTTATGGCATCAAACTCAAAAATACAGAGGTTTTGCTCAACTTGCTGGAGTTGATTGTTTGTAGAGTATATTTGTTGTAATGTATCAAAATTAATAGTTGATGAATCAAAAGAGACAAATGTTCTCAGCATTGATTTTGGTTTTTATATAAGTTTGAGTGTTACTAGAAATTAATCCTATTCTTGTAGCTTGAACAACAAAATAATCAAGGTGATTGATGCGTTTTAATACAAATCTGTCCTTAAACAAAAACGTTCTATTAATCATAGCCACATTTTTTATTAGAGAGTATACGTAATTACTCTAGAATTATATCTGCGAAACGTTGGAGTAAATGCTTGGCTTGTAAACATAGTAAAATGCGATAACGTCAATAGATGCTGGGCTAAAAAGAAAGTATATTTACAGGCGATCGCTTGCTGATAACTATATATAGTAAAGTGCGATCGCTTCAATTAATGCTGTACGAAAAAGAAGTATGTTCACAGGCGATCTCAGGCTGAAAATTAGAGATGATAAAGTGCGATCGCTTCAATAGATGCTGGAGTCAAAAAGAAAGTTTATCTACAGGCGATCGCTTGCTGAGAATTACAGATGTTAAAGTGCGATCGCCTCAATAATACTAGAGTAAAAAGAAAGTAGATTTACCAGCGATCGCTCACTGATAATTACAGATGGTAAAGTGCTATCACCTCAAGAAATGCTGAACAAAAAGAAAGTATATCTACAGGCGATCGCTCACTGATAATTACAGATGGTAAAGTGCGATCGCTTCAAGAAAAGTCAGAGGAAAAAGAAAGTATATCTACAGGCGATCGCAACTCCACAAAGCATAGAATAAACTCATCTACTAAAAAAACTCCATTAGCGTTAAACTAACTTCAATTGTTACTATTAATAATTTAGAATATGCTTCTAAATGATTTGTTACAAACTGTTAGTAAACTATCCCATCAAGACAAATTACGCCTCATCCATTTTCTTTTGCTAGAAGTGGCGAAGGAAGAAGGATGCGATCTAGAATCTACTGACAATCAAGAACAGGAAAACGCGCTACTGAAACAACTCGAATCTACAGAAGCAGTTGTATGGTCTCCCTATGAAGCTCACGAAGCCGCGCAGACATTATCTGTGCTTCTTGCTGATGCAAAAAAACAGGAAGGTTATGCTTGAAGGTAAAAGATTTCCTTTCATAGAACGTAGTAATGTTCTGGGTTTTTCTAGCACTATGCCGTATTTACCCTTGACTTTGGCTTATAAAAACCAGTCTATCGAAGTTATGGGTTTGCTGGATACAGGAGCAAGTGTAAATGTATTACCTTATGAAATTGGTTTGCAACTAGGAGCAGTTTGGGAAGAACAAACGGTTCCAATTCAGTTAACTGGGAATTTAGCGCAACTCGAAGCACGGGGATTAATATTATCCGCAACAGTTGCAGAATTGACTCCTGTGTTACTTGCATTTGCTTGGACAAAATCAACAGAAGCACCTCTGATACTCGGACACATGAATTTCTTTATAGAGTTTGATGTGTGTTTCTACCGTGCTGATTTGGCTTTTGAGGTAAGTCCAAGAAGAAAGTAAATGATTAGCTTGACTACTGTTTTATATCTCTGCTTAACAATATTTTAACAAAAAAGCGATCGCTTCAATGCTGTACAGATTACCAATGGTTTTTTATCTTCAATGTGGGCTTGCTGAACTAGCGAAACATTTAAGTAAGCGTAGATATGCTTATTTAAAGCCTTATCCTAAAAGAAAGCAGATAAGTACATAATTAAGGAATTATACAGGCGAAGTTATGCGATCGCTTACACTAAGTCTATATATCAATGACTCAAAGACTGCTTTGGCTTTCCCTTACTGAGCCACAACAACAAATTTCATCCCGTTTATTAATGACTAATTCCTCTCAACTTCCTCTGTTCGACGTAGATGCTGATCTAGCAAAAATTGTTAGAGAAAGAGCAGGAACTTTCACTGACAATATGAAATTACCAATTCATCGGTGGTTTCGTTATTCTGCTGGTTTTTCTGCTGCTTGGGTTGAACAATTAATTAAAGAGTTAGAACCTCAAACTATTCTTGATCCATTTGCAGGCTCCGGTACTGCTTGTATTGTTGCTGATCAGTTGGGTGTTAGTTCTTATGCTGTGGAAGCTCATCCTTTTGTTTATCGACTTGCTAAAGGAAAGCTTTCATGGAATGTAGATATTTATGATTTTTTGGCAGCAATCATTGAAATTAAAAATTTTGCGGCGAACTTAAAACTAAAATTACCTGAAAATATTCCCCTCTTATTAAACAAGTGTTATACAGAAGAAACATTGATAAATCTTTTAAAAATCAGGCAAGCATATCTAGAAATTGCTCCAACCTTATCTAAAGATTTACAATTTCTCATTTTTTTGGCAGTTTGCGCTATTTTACGCTCATCAAGTTATGTAGGTACGGCACAATGGCAATACATTCTCCCAAATAAACGAAAAGTCAAAATTTATGAACCTTTTGATGCACTAGATAAGCAAGTTTCTCTCATGCAAGAAGATATGCTTTATATGCAGTCTTTTACAAGAGTCAGCCGAGCTAATCTTATTCAAGGTGACGCTAGAAATTTAGCAGGTATTCCAAATAACTCAATTGATTTAGTCATCTCATCTCCACCCTATGCAAATAATTATGATTATGCAGATGCAACACGTCTGGAAATGACTTTTTGGGGTGAAGTTAATTCTTGGGGAGATTTACATGAAACAGTGCGTAAGTTCTTGATACGCTCAAGTTCACAACACGTTTCTAAAGAAAAACTTAGCTTAGATACTCTGATAGATGAATCTGTTATTGAACCAATCAAAGATGAACTAATACCTGTTTGTAAAGAGTTAGAAGCAGTTCGAGGGACTAAGGGTGGAAATAAAGCATATCATACAATGATTGCTGCTTATTTTTCTGATATGGCACAAGTATTCCACGCTCTACGTAGAGTTGCAACAGATGATTGCCAAATTTGCATTGTGGTGGGAGATTCAGCCCCTTATGGTGTGTATGTTCCTGTAGAGAAGTGGTTAGGAAAATTAGCGATCGCAGCAGGTTTTGATAACTGGTCTTTTGAGCAAATAAGACAACGAAATGTCAAGTGGAAAAACAGAAAACATGATGTTCCACTCCATGAAGGCAGACTTTGGATAGAAAGCAAAATTATGGCACAGTCACCATCACATAAATTTGGTCAAGCACTAGGAAAACTTCTAGAGGATATTGTTTTAGATGATATTCTCAAGCCCCGATTACAGCAGTTTGCTCAAACCAAAAATTATTATCTCGATTCGCAAAAAGCGCGTCCAGCCAGAACTGGAAAAAAAGTTACTTGGGAAGATAAATATGGTAATAAACACGATTTAGATTTTGTTATTGAAGTTGATGGTACAGATGAGAAACTGGGTAGACCAGTTGCATTTATTGAGTCAGCATGGCGGAGATATACAAAACACTCCAAAAACAAAGCTCAAGAAATACAAGGAGCGATATTACCGATTATTGAGCTTCATCATCTGTCAGCCCCATTCTATGGGGTAGTATTAGCAGGAGACTTTACAAAACCAGCGTTAGAACAACTCAAAAATAATGGTTTTGCAGTTATTTATATTCCTTACAAAGATGTAGTTTCAGCATTTAAAACAATTGATTTTGATGTTGCTTTTGACGAAGACACTCCTGATGATCTGTATACAACAGCATCAAAGAGATTAGCGAGTCTTAGTAGCTCAGACAAGGAAACTCTGAGACAAGCGTTAATGCAAGTTTCTCAAAAAGAAGTAGACATTTTTATGACAACGCTCCGAAATAGTCTTGAGCGTTACATTACTAAAATAGTTATCCTGCCACTTTTTGGAGTGAGATATGAGTTTGAGAGTATTGATAACGCACTTATGGAGTTAAATACACTTAATATTGATAGCCCTGATGGTAATTTTGAGAGGTTTGAAGTTATTGTTGATTACAACAATAATGATACGATTCGGGCAACATTTCAAGATAAAACTGTCCTTGCCGATTTTTTAAGAAAGTTGGATAGTTAAATTGAAACTTGAGATTTAGTGAGCGTGAGTGCGATCGCCTATTATGTATGATTGGTGTGTTGGTGTAGCCTACCAAAAGCATCACTCTATCTCGAAAATTAGTGTTATTAACACGCAATCATCAAGCTTTAAGCAAAGTACCGGGATTGTTAATAGAAGATTGCACAGTTTAATTAGTTTTTGAGTGCTAAGTGCGATCGCATCGCTCATCAAGGAAATTAAATTATGTTTGTTGGGTGCGATCGCCAAGCTTACCATAGCGATCGCTAACTTTAGCCATGAGTGCGATTGCCAGCCCATCAAGGTAATTCAATCAGATTTTTGGAGTGCGATCGCTAAATTGAGCCATGAACGCGATCTCTCTATCTATCTTAATCCGTACTCACACCCAAATAGCTAAATAAGCTCACTGTTCGTCTTGCTTCTGCTCTGATTGAAAGATATTAGTTGTTCTACTACCTAAAAGTCCAAAAATAGCACCAATTCCCATATTCCAGGTCGTGTTGCAGATTTCAAACACACGAGTTTGCTCAGGTAAGAGTTTTCCTTGAGATGCTAGCAAAACAGAAGAACCGCCAGAGAGAAGAGTAAGGAAAATAACTGTGAAAAATATTTGTTGAAAAGTATGTGTGATTTTGTTGTTCATCTGAAAACTACCTCATTAATTAAAGTTATCTAAATTCTATGAAACTTGACGTTGAAGTTCAGTCTGTGAAAATGTTTCAGGTAATATGATTTTTGTATGAGTTTGATATGCGTTGAGTGGAAGTTGCTAAAATTGTCATTATACTTACACTTTGGCTATGGTAAAACGATCACTCAAGGCTACTGAAACTGGCATTGCGAAAGCAGAGAAAGCACTGATAAATAAAGGTTGGAGTCGTCATGAACTAGCTGGACACGTAGTTATTGAAGGCAAGACAGTAATCAATGGGATCGATATTCAGCCGATTCACAAATTTTTTACCGGCAAAGCAGTTGATAGACGATACTTTGTTGGAATTTGTAAGGCTTTAGGTATAAGTTGGGAAGAAATTATCAGTGTCGCCCAAGATGTCACATTAATATCTAGTCAAAATGATTTTAAGGAAATAGCTGAAATTGATGTTTTAGTAGAAAAAATTCGGAGTAAAATTCAACCTGATATTCAAGAACAATGTGGAAAAATGCGTGTACTGGATATGACTCAACCAATAGGTTTAGAAGATATATATACTGATGTCAATGTTTTAGAAACAGTCACAGGTAATAGACGTTTAGAACTTAACGAATTACTCGAAAATTTTGATCCAGAGTCAGATGACTTTGAGCGTTGTGGACTTAGCACAATTGTTGAGAAAAGAGTCCCAGGTTTAAATGTAGTCCAGCGATATTCTAAACTAATGGTATTAGGAAAACCAGGTGCAGGAAAAACAACATTTTTAAAATATCTTGCAATTCAGTGCATCTGGGGCAATTTTCAATCTAAAAAAATACCAATTTTCATTACATTAAAAGATTTCGCTGAAGCCAAAGGTTATCCTAGTCTTATTGATTTTATTAATCAATTCCTCACCTGTCAGAATATTTCTGAAGACAAAGTTATTAAAATTTTAAAAAATGGCAGGTTTTTAATTTTATTCGATGGATTAGATGAAGTGAGAGAGGAAGATAGGAAAAGAGTTATAAAAGAGGTTGAAACATTTTCACGTTTATATTCTTTTTCTGATGATTTTAGAAATGATCAAGCTTACTTGATAAGTAAAAGAAAGAAAATCATAAGTGAATTGGAATCTCTCAATATTGATACTAACTACTATGAGAGTAGTAGAATATGCTCTTTTATTGCTGATTTAATAGAAAATATGAATTGCTTATCTTTGGTAGAAGAAATAAATAAATTAAATAATTTTTTTGGTGAAAAAGAGAGAAACCAATATAATATCAAGACAGGTATAAATAACCTAAAAAAAGATTTAGACAGTTTATTACCTGATATATTAAAACATGACGATCAAGGTCTAATTTTTTTGTCAAAATTATATCCAAGTAGAATTTACGTTAATAACTTTATTATTACTTGTCGTATTGCTGCAAGAGAATATTGTTTCAAAGAATTTACAGATGTGGAAGTTGCGGATTTCGATGACAAACAAATCAAAACATTTTCACAAAAATGGTTTCAACGCAAAAATACATCAAGAGGTAAAAACTTCATTCAAAAGTTGAATAATCAGAAATCAGTGAAAGAATTAGCTATTAATCCTCTATTACTAACTTTGTTATGCTTAATATTTGAAACATCTTCCGATTTTCCAACTAATCGTTCTGAACTTTACGAGGAAGGCATTGCTGTTCTATTGAAAAAATGGGATGCTGAACGTAGTATTGAGCGTGATCAAGTTTATAGAAAATTATCAACAGCAAGAAAGGAGGATTTACTAACACATATTGCCTGGGTAACATTCAATCAAAAAGACTATTTTTTTAAACAGAGACAGGCTCAAAGATACATAATGGAATACATTCAGAATTTACCTGAAGCCAGAACTGATCCAAAAACTTTATATTTAGATAGCGAAGTTGTCCTAAAGTCCATTGAAGCACAACATGGCTTACTGGTAGAGCGAGCAAAAGGAATATATTCTTTTTCGCATTTAACCTTTCATGAATATTTTGCAGCTAGAAAGGTTGTTACCACATCAGATCCAAAGGCATTGGAAGAATTATTTGAATATCTTGTAAAGCATATGGCAGAAAAACGTTGGAGAGAAGTAATTTTATTGACAGTAGGTATGCTTCCAAGTGCTGATCGTCTATTCTGCCTTATGAAGCAGACAATAGATACAAAGATAATCAGGCATAATAACAGCGAAAAACTATATCAATTTTTGAGGCAAATAAACGCTAATTCTCGTTCTGCGGCTGTTCCTTATCAGGCATCCCTTAAAGCTTTATATTTTGCGCTTTTTCAGGACTCTGCAACTTGCCATGAACGTAATTTTCAACAGGAAGAAATAGAATTGCTTAAAGAGTATCATGAATTAAATAGGTTGTTAATAACATATATCAATAGTGATTGCTACGTTACTCGTGCTGTCCGAGATAATATTGAAACAAACTTGTTGTTACCTCAGTTTTATTAGTATAGAAGCGATCGCCCAACCGTCTCATATTAATCTAAAAAATATCAATTAAAATAGTTTTTAAATTTACAGTTTTACAGTAACCAAAATCTAAGCAAACCCAAAAACCATACCATATAAGAGTTATATTGTCTTAAAACGCAAAAATATATTGTTATCACGTAACCCTACAACCTGCATTTAGGCTAAAAATAGACTATTTTTTCTCCCGTCACAAGAAAACCTTGATTTACCTGACATATTTGCCCCGTCGCCAAGTTCGGAGTAATCCCAAGAGTGCATTTGACGGAAGGGTAGACCCATCTTTTGGAAGGCGTACTTCTCTTTAATACCGGAAGCGATTAGGTCAGGCTTCTTAGCTTTAACGAATTCCTCGAATTCGTAGGCGGTAACGTCATCATAAATGATGGTGGCGTTATCGATATAGTGGGTGGTACGTTTGTAGTCGTCGTTGTGAGCGAATTCGTAGCCTGTACCGACAACTTTGATACCCAAGTCTTCAAAAGCGGGAACAACGTGACGAGGACGTAGACCACCTACGTACAACATTACGGTGTTACCTTCCAAGCGAGGACGATACTTTTCAAGTACCGCAGTCATCACTGGTGTGTATTTAGCGATGACCTTCTCAGCGTTTTCTTGAATCTTAGAGTCAAATTTAGCGGCGATTTCGCGTAAAGATGCAGCAATCTTGGTGGGGCCGAAGAAGTTAAATTCCATCCAAGGCATACCATATTGTTCTTCCAAACTACGGCAGATGTAGTTCATAGAACGGTAGCAGTGGATGAGAACTAATTTAGCAGCAGGGCCTTGAATCAACTCGTTGAGTGTACCGTCACCAGACCACTGAGCAACAACGCGCAAGCCCATTTCTTCTAATAACATCCGGCTTGCCCAAGCGTCACCACCGATGTTGTAGTCACCGATTAGAGCTACATCATAAGGGCTTGGCTCGAAGTCAATTGTGTTGTTTTTCTTAGCCTTGTCAAATTCAGGGAAAATCCAGTCACGGATAGCGTCGTTAGCAATGTGGTGGCCTAAAGACTGAGATACACCACGGAAACCTTCGCAACGTAGGGGTACAACTGGTTTACCATATTGCTTAGAAGCTTTTTTAGCTACAGCTTCGATGTCATCCCCAATTAGACCGATGGGACATTCAGATTGAATAGAAACACCACGGTTTAGAGGGAAGAGAATTTCTAGTTCGTCGATGATTTTGGTGAGTTTTTTGTCACCACCGAATACGATGTCGCGTTCTTGGAAGTCGGAGGTGAAGTGCATGGTACCAAAGGAGTTGATACCTGTGATACCTACATAGTAGTTACGACGACCAGACCAAGACCAGTAACCGCATCCTACTGGGCCGTGGCTGATGTGGATCATGTCCTTAATAGGACCCCAAACCACACCTTTAGAACCTGCATAAGCACAACCACGAGCGGTCATTACACCAGGAATAGATTTGATGTTAGACTTAACGCCGCAATCGGACTTGCTTTCTTCGTGGACGTTGAGGTGTTTTTCGCGTTTTTTGCGAGCTTTTTCGGGGTAAGCTTGCAGAACTTCTTTAATAAGTTCCTTATTTTCATCTACAAGATTTTGGTTTTCTGGAGGTGTCATAGTCTGCCTCGGTTACTGTTAAGGATGGGGAAATTTAGGGAAAAAAGGGAGAGGAGAAGGATGAAGGTTGAAGGCTAAAGGATCAAAGCTGAAGGTTAAAAGATGAAATATTTGAGATTTCAGACTTTACACTTCATACTTCATACTTTCCTTGTCTCCCAATTAGGGAATTACCTACTTGGTAGCTTCTGCGGGCTTACCGATGATTTCTGCGTGCTTAGAATCATCATCGAGGATACCGTATTCAATCAACAGTGCTTCTAATTCATCCATTTCAATTGGTGTAGGAATGGTGAGTTTATCGTTGTTGATGATTTTCTTAGCTAATTCACGGTATTCATTACCTTGGTTGCTGTCAGGTGCGTACTCGTTGACGGTCATCCGGCGCAATTCAGCGTGTTGAACGATGTTGTCACGAGGTACGAAGTGAATCATTTGGGTGTTCAACCGTTTTGCCAAGGTTTCGATGAGTTCGTGTTCCCGGTCTGTCTTACGGCTGTTACAAATCAAACCACCCAAGCGTACACCACCGGAGTGAGCGTATTTCAAAATACCACGAGCGATGTTGTTTGCAGCGTACATCGCCATCATTTCACCGGAGGTAACGATGTAGATTTCTTGTGCTTTACCTTCACGGATAGGCATAGCAAAACCACCGCACACAACGTCACCTAATACGTCGTAGGAAACGAAGTCTAGGTCTTGGTAAGCACCGTTTTCTTCCAAGAAGTTAATAGCGGTGATGATACCACGACCAGCGCAACCTACACCGGGTTCTGGGCCACCAGATTCTACACACTTAACGCCACGGAAACCGGTGAGCATTACTTCTTCTAGTTCTAGGTCTTCGACTGCACCGCGTTCAGCAGCCAAGTGTAATACGGTGGTTTGTGCTTTGGCGTGGAGCATCAAACGGGTGGAGTCTGCTTTAGGGTCACAACCTACGATCATGATGCGTTGACCCATTTCTGCCATAGCTGCCAGGGTGTTTTGGGAGGTGGTAGATTTACCAATACCGCCTTTACCATAGAAAGCTATCTGTCTAATTTTTTCGTCAGTCATGGTTCTCTTTTCCTACAATTGGTTGGTTTAGTGGGTATGAGCCTTTGTTTGAGAATCTCACGCCTGTTGAGCTATGGCTGTGAGGGGTTTGTAGAACGGTCGTTTAGGCACACGCCGGGGGCGATCGCTCTACAGCAAAATTGGTGGATATTGGTGTCATAATGATTCGGGGTTAAAATTTTGTTTAGTCTTTGTCATTTGTTGTTTATTAGGCAAATGACAAAGGAATTACACACTTTACAAATACGCCATAATCTGGAAAAACTGGGAACGCTAGGTGAGATTTAACTAAGCTATTAGTCAATAATCAATGCGTCAGTCCCATTACTTGTTCAAAATAGCTCCTTTCAAGCTGGAAACGCGATCTAACGCAGCTTTGGTATCTTCTGCTGATGCTCCACCTACAGCCATAGCCTCAGTTAGGTGCTTGGCGATCGCATCAAAGTGTGGTTCCTGTAGACTCATACCTGTGTGTGTTTTGTCCATTGGGCGACCAGTGTATTGCTTTGGCCCCTCAAATATCAGAGAGAAGAAAGCAACTTGATGAGCGCGCTGTTTCGCCATATCTGTGTTAGCGAAAAATGGTTTGAGGGTATTGTCTGCCAAGATGCGTTTGTGTAAATCATCAACTATTTTCTCAATAGTCGGTTGTCCGCCAAGTTTGTCATACAATGTTGCACTCATATCCTTTTCCTTTGAAGCGTGTTGGATATTGAAATTGCAGGTAGGCGTTGAATATCTTTGCCTATGTGCTGTTAGCTGTTTGTTGTCAGTAGGAATAAAACATTGATGAGAAAACAATCGTATCAGTTAAATCCTACTTTCTGTTCTTGGCTGTTGCACATTAGGGTGTATTTGTACTGTGGGTAAAACTTAGAGCTATGGCTCAACTGCTTGTACTACTATGTCTTTGCTGATGCGATCGCGCAGTCTCGATTCAATCGCTATCTTTAAGGTGGCGGTGCTGCTAGAACAAGAACCACAAGCACCTTTGAGAATGACTTTAACTGTATTTCCTTCTATGTCGTACAGTTCTACATCTCCACCATCAGCAATGAGGACGGGTCTGACTTCTTCGTCGAGAACTTTTTGAATTAAGGCAATCTTTTGGACGTTGGTCAGTGGT
The DNA here is from genome assembly GCF_002897135.1 of Nostoc cycadae WK-1. Lineage (NCBI taxonomy): Bacteria > Bacillati > Cyanobacteriota > Cyanophyceae > Nostocales > Nostocaceae > Nostoc > Nostoc cycadae. The sequence goes on from NZ_DF978437.1 coordinate 111,928, forward strand.
CTTGTGGCTGTAGCTATCTGACCAGAGTTAAGAATTTCTGCTGTTTTTATGCCGTTATTTGCGTTTTTAGTGGTTGTGGCGACTTCCTGCTCTACATCTTTAATAATATCATCAATTTTTGTTAAACAGGAACCGCATCCGCCACCAGCTTTGACATAATTTGTTACCTGCTCCGCAGTAGTAAGGTTATTTTCTTTCACTACGCGACGAATTTTTGTATCAGTAATACCAAAGCAGGAGCAAATTAAAACGCCTTCGTCATCGTCGTCATGGGCAGCTAGAGGAATGCCACGATAGTTATAGATGGCGGCTTCTAGGGCTTCTTGACCCATAACTGAGCAGTGCATTTTGGCTTCTGGCAAGCCGCCGAGGTAATTTGCAATGTCTTTGTTAGATACCTTCAGGGCTTCATCTAAAGTTAAACCCTTAACCATTTCGGTCAATGCACTAGAAGAAGCGATCGCACTAGTACAACCAAAGGTTTGGAAGCGGGCATCAAGAATTTTATCAGATTCTACTTCTACTTTCAGGTGCAGTCTGAGGGCATCACCACAAGAAATGCTGCCGACTTCTCCTGTTGCAACCTTAACTCCAGGTTCGCTGGTTTCTTCGATGACCCCCTGATTCTTGGGATCGTAAAACAGTTCTAATACTTTATCTGTGTAGTCCCACATATTAAATTCCGAGTGCTGAGTGGAGAGAGGTGACAGGTGAGCCACTGTGGTGGACGGGTTTCCCGGCATAAAGCAAGTGGCGTTAGCGAAGCGGTAGCGACGCAGGAGCGTCACCCGAAGGGTGACAGGTGACAGGTGACAGGTTATAGAAACTATCTGTAACCTGTTCCCTGTAACCTGTAACCTATTTATCGATGTGCCAGTGTTTGTTCTTGAGATTGCAACCAACCTGCGTCGTCGTTTTTGAATGGTGACAAAGCGCGCAGACGTTCTACAATTTCGGGCATGACTTCAATGACGCGATCAATTTCAGCGTCGGTGGTGTAGCGACAAAGACTGAAGCGAATGGAACCATGTAAGGTAGTGTATGGTAAACCCATTGCCCGCAGAACGTGGGATGGTTCGAGTGAACCGGAGGTGCAAGCGGAACCAGATGAGGCACAGATACCGTATTTGTTTAACAAAAGCAGGATTGCTTCACCTTCGATATATTTAAAACCGATGTTGGTGGTGTTGGGCAATCTATTTTTGGTATCGCCGTTAACTTCACAATCAGGGATTTTAGCGAGGAGAGTTTGTTCCAGGCGATCGCGCAACTGTCTTTCTCTGGTAGTTGCTTCTTCTAAATGCAGCAATTCCAACTCGGCTGCTTTACCTAAACCAACGATACCAGGAACATTCTCTGTACCCGCGCGGCGACCGCGTTCTTGGTGTCCACCAATCAACAGGGGACGGAATCTCACGCCCCGGCGCACATACAACGCGCCAATACCTTTGGGTGCGTGAATCTTATGACCAGACATAGTTAACATATCTACTGTACTGGTCTTCATGTTCAGGGGAATTTTACCCACTGCTTGCACTGCATCTACGTGGAACAGTGCGCCGCGTTCTTTAACGCGTAATCCAATCTGCTCAATCGGGAAAATTGTGCCTGTCTCGTTGTTAGCATACATGATGCTTACCAAGGCGGTGTTCCCAGTCAGCGAGGCTTCTAGTTCATCTAGATCCAACTGCCCCTGACTATTTACCGAAAGATAAGTAACATTATAACCTTGGGTTTCTAGTTGTTTGCAGACATTCAGCACCGCCGGATGTTCTACTTGGGTGGTGATGATGTGGCGTTTTTCTGGCTGGGCTAACAAAGCGGCGCGAATGGCTGCGTTATCTCCCTCGGTTCCACAACTCGTAAAAACGATTTCTGATTCATCTGCACCGAGGAGGGCGGCTAGTTGTTCCCTGGCTGTTTTCACTGCTTTAGCCAGTTGCCCGCCAAAGGTGTGCATACTTGAGGGGTTGGCGTAATATTCGGTTAAGTAGGGCATCATTGCCTCTAAAACCTGTGGGTCTACCTTAGTAGTCGCATTATTATCTAGATAAATGACGCTCATTCTTATACCCCTAATATTTCACCCTGATGCTTTTGCATTTGTTCAGAGAACTTCTTTGAATAACAGTCAAACCAACGTTCCCAATAATCTTGTTTTTTTGTTAATTTCCCTATAACGCGGTTATATTTAGCAAACCAGCTTTCCCAATAATCGTTTGTCTCTTTAACGCAACCATCACAAGTTGGGCAACCAGCTTTACATTGAGGCACGGTATGAATACTACCGACACAATTTGTGCAAAGTTCGCTGTCAATCCAGTGGCGGGTGCCTTCTACTTTAATTGCGCCAGTGGGGCATACAGACTCACAGAGATTGCAAGAAATACACTGGCTGGTAATCTTATAAGCCATGATTATTCTCCTTGCGAATGAGGTGATAGGTGAGAGGTGATAGGTGATAGGTGACAGGTGAGAGATGATAAAAAATTATCTGTAACCTGTCACCTGTTCCCTATTCCCTATTTCCTAATTCTTTGACGTACTGTTCGTAAAACTCTAAAGCAACTTTCTCGATTACGTCGTAAGCTTCAACGGTCTGTATGCCAGCTTCGTGCAATTTTTCTTTGGGACAGTTGCCAATCTTGGAAACCAATACTGCTTTACAATCTGCAATTGTCTTCATAATATTCTCTGCGGTGGCGGCTTCACCGTATCCACCTTGACAATATTGATCAATCTTGCGGTGACTAACGAAACGAACTTCGTTACCATCGACTTCATAAACTTGGAATTCTTTGACGTGGCCGAAGTGTTGGTTAACTAATCCGCCGCCTTTGGTTGCGACTGCAACTAAGATTTTCGGATTGTTTGCACTTTGCTGCTTGCCAGCTTTTGCCTTTTCTTTGGCTGCTTTGATTTCTTCTCTAAATTTCTCAATACCTTCGTGAACTTCTTGACGCTTGCTGAAGTCGTACTCTGGAGCCATTTCCAAGAAATTCTCTTTGGTGAATTCTTGGCTGCGGTCTTCACCCAACAAACCAATGGCATCTGCGCGGCATTGACGGCAGTGGCGCATCATTTTCATGTTGCCGGCGCACTGGTCTTGAACTGATTTGAGTTCTTTTTGTGAGGGGCCGCGTTGACCTGTTAAGCCGAAGTGTGTACCGTGTTCTGGTGCAGAAATCAAAGGCATGATGTTGTGCAAGAATGCACCACGCTCACGAATTGCTTTGTTGACTTCTACTAAATGTTGGTCATTAATTCCGGGAATCATCACGGAGTTGACCTTGCAGAGAATGTCGGCTTCTCTCAAAGCTTGTAAGCCTTCTAACTGCTTTTCGAGCAGAATTCTGGCTCCTTCAACACCTCTGTAACGCTTGCGCTTATAGTGAACCCATGAATAAATCTGCGCGCCGATTTCTGGGTCGATGGTATTTAGGGTGATAGTAACGTGATCTATATTTAATTGTTTAATGCGATCGATGTATTCAGTTAGCATCAAACCGTTAGTTGATAAGCAAAGCTTGATATCTGGTGCTTTGTCTGCAATCAACTCAAAGGTGCGGAAGGTTTTGTCTGGGTTGGCTAGAGGGTCGCCAGGGCCAGCAATTCCCAAAACTGTCATTTGGGGGATTTTGCCTGCGATAACCAACGCTTTATGTGCTGCTTCTTCCGGTGTAAGTAACTCGCTCACTACACCAGGACGACTTTCGTTGGCGCAGTCATATTTGCGGTTGCAATAGTTGCATTGAATGTTGCAAGCGGGTGCAACTGCAACGTGCATTCTCGCGTAATGGTGGTGAGCTTCTTCGCTGTAGCAGGGATGTTTAGCAATACGTTCTTGGAGCTTTTCGTCCATTTCCACGGTGGCGCTGCTTTTGCTGTCGCATCCGCAACCACCAGATTTTGCTTGGGTAGGTGTCGATTCAGTAACGGAGGAGTCTGTAACCTGTGGTGTCATTGAATTTCGCAAATGTCGGTGGACTAAGCTGCCACTGTGGGAGATGCAGTTGCTATTTTTATTGCCCTAGTAGAATGGAAGTCACGGCCATCACACTGCCCGCAGGAGTGCATCCTTTGGTTGTAGCAAAGCCACTGGTTGGGCAACTTCGCTGATGATGGCAGGCTATGAATCCTTGTGTTTCGGCTGGTGTGTGTCAACTTTGAGGTTGTGGGTAGAGTTGGTGTGTACAGCCGCGACTTCGATTCACCGAGGCATGGTGCTATCTCATCCCTCCACTCACTTTTGGCTCGTTGTTTTGTTTCGAGTCATTGGTGATTGGCGATATATGATTTATAGCAGCCGTTTTTTAGCTCGACTGAAGTTACATTTGGATAGAATTTATTGGATTTATTAGATTTGTACTCAAATCTGCAAACCTTGATATTGAGCTATAAAAAAGTTTATAAATTTTATTTTCGGGTAGGGGTTCTAGTATTTTTAGGTCAGGGTTCTTGTATTTTTAGAGTGGGGTTTAGGATTTCTTTGTACTCAGCTATAACCCAATATCAGCAAAGCTTTGAGGCTGTTTGCTGCTGATTTCGGGATACAAAAAATTGTACTCAACCCCTCACAAATCTTGCCAAAAATAGCGATGGCTTAAGGATTTAAGGGGAAAAACTGGAGTAGATTCGTAGGTACTACTCCAGATACGTGCGAAATTCAATTCTGTATACAACATATCATTTTTTTTTAGAGAAAAATGTAATTCACATTTTCTTAAGTTTTCTAAGTTTAATGAAATTAAATCGCACCCAAGAGTATGATATTGTTAGGTTTCAAGGTTTTTGAAAGTGTCAAAATTAATGAATATAATTTGCAAAAATTAATTTTTTTATATAAAAAGTAAAATATTTTGATATTCAAATTGCAGCATATCTAACAGATAGCATAAAAGTTAATTGCGTTACAAATGAAGGGCGATCGCCAGACATTGCCACAAGAGGTTAGTATTTGTACTCCGCAGTGGTCAGGTATTTACTCACAAGAAAACCACTTCCTTTCCCAAACAGATTTACAGGAGAAATGTTAATAGAACTTACACACCAAAATTATTTGTGGGGATTGTGGTGCGTACTTTGACTGCACTCAGTAACGGATATAGGGTGTAAGGGTTTTGAATATCTTCTTACACCCTGCTCTAAAACCTTAATTTTTCGTTTTTTTGCGTAAGTCCTAGTTAAGAAGGCATTCCCGAAAAATAATGATAATATGGTTGTTTTATTTTTACTGTTGGTTTAAGTACTACATTTTTCTACGTAATATTGTTGGGATAAAATATGCAGAAGAAAGCACTTATTTGTGGTGTATCAGGGCAAGATGGGGCTTATTTAGCAGAGTTACTATTAAACCGGGGATACATTGTCTGTGGGACTTCACGAGACGCACAGATGTCCTCGTTTCATAATTTAGTGCGCTTGGGCATCCGTGATCAAATTAAACTAGCATCTGTGGCGTTGACTGATTTTCGTAGTGTCTTGCAGGTTTTGACAAAGATTCAGCCTGATGAAGTGTACAACCTAGCTGGACAAAGTTCTGTGGGTTTGTCTTTTGAACAGCCAGTAGAAACTTTAGAGAGTATCGCTACTGGAACTTTGAATTTATTAGAAGCTATTCGTTTTATTGGTGCGCCGATTAAACTTTATAATGCTGGTTCTAGTGAGTGCTTTGGGAATACAGGTGAACAGCCAGCAGATGAAGATACACCATTTCGTCCGCGCAGTCCTTATGGTGTGGCTAAAGCTACGGCTTTTTGGGAAGTCGCTAATTACAGAGAAGCTTATGGTTTGTTTGCTTGTTCTGGTATTCTATACAACCATGAGTCGCCGTTAAGACCAGAAAGATTTGTAACTCAGAAAATTATTTCTGCGGCTTGTCGTATTGCTCAAGGAACTGATAATCATCTTTATTTGGGAAATCTGTCGGTGCGTCGGGACTGGGGTTGGGCTGCGGAGTATGTGAATGCGATGTATTTAATGTTGCAACAAGAACAACCTGATGATTATGTAATTGCTACGGGTGAGACATCAAAATTAGAGGACTTTGTAGCGCAGGCTTTTGCTTGTGTAGGGCTAGACTGGCAGGAATATGTAACTACTGATAGTAGTTTATTACGACCTACTGATATTGTAGTTGGCAGAGGCAACCCAGCGAAAGCAAAAGAAAAGCTGGGATGGCAAGCACAATACACAATGAAAGATGTAGTGCGAATGATGATAGAAGAGAAACAAAAAGATTATTTGTGAACTTAGCTTTGGCGCAAAGAGGCATTTTTAAACTACAATTCTTTGCGCCTCTATGTGAGATATGATTTTAGTCAATTTATTTAAGTAAATTATAGTGATTTTTGGCGATCGCCTTTTTTTTACATCGCTGAGGTTAAATCATCCTAAATTCGCCCATGCTGGCTGAGACTGGTGTATATACTCATACTTAAACAATACACTAGGCGATCGCAGTTCTTATGGTGGAATGGATTCTTGGGTGGGTAGCGACTAATGCTGTTGGGGTATTAGTTAAGACAATTATGAATCAGGAATTTGTTAAGGAATTTGCTCAGGAATTAGCCAGAGACTATGCTAAGGACTTTTTCAAAGACCGTTTCAATAATGTCCCCATAGCACTATTTGAGAAAGAGCCACTGCAAAAAGCTATTATTAAAGCACTGAAAGAGTTTTTTCAAATTGTAGAAGACGAGTTGAAGTTGTGCCAAGTATCAGAAGCAGATATTAAGAAATTTGCTAAACCTCTAAAAACGTTTATATATAATAAATCTATTAAACAAATTTTAGGAAAAGCCTTTAAAGACGATTGTAATTCTCTTAATTATCAAGAACTCAGAAATATCTGGGATGAGCTTAATTTACCACTTATGCCAGCTAACTTTAACTGGCAATCGGTTACAGAAAAATATATTGAAAAATGTAAAGAAATTCTTGGAGACTCATCTGAACTACGCAGTATTTTATTAGGTCAGAGACTTGAAGAAATTCTCAGATTTTTAAAAGAGAATCGTAGTATTACACCAGATTTTGATTTAGAAAAATATCTAGAAACTATTCGTGAGCGTTACATTAGTTTAAAGCTGCATCGTTTAGAGAATAAAGGCAGCGAATTGAGGATTAATTTATGGCAAATATTTATTCCTCAAAATGTCCGCGAAGTTTATCAGGTGTTGCCAGAACTACCTAAAGAACATCTCCGCCGATTACAAGCAACTCAGCAATTAGACACTGAATTTGATTTAGAAGAATTAGACCGCTATAAACGCAATTATGTTCAGCAGCCGATACGTTCAGTATTAGATGTTATTCAAGAAAAACACTCAAAAAATTATCTTGTAATTTTAGGCGATCCGGGTTCGGGTAAGTCTACGTTACTTCATTACCTAGCATTAAAATGGGTTGAAGAAACTTTGACACTAAAAGATTTTTCTTTGCCGATTCCCTTGCTCATTGAATTGAACAGTTATGTGCGCGATCGCAACGAGAAATGTAATAATTTTCTAGAATATTATAATCACGCCCCCAAGTGCTTCTTTCATCTCAATCAGCATAAGCTGCACGAACAACTCAAGGCAGGTAATGCTTTAGTTATGTTTGATGGATTAGATGAAATATTTGATTCAGTGATGCGAAACGAAGTCATTGATTCTATTCATCGCTTTACTAACGAATATCCAGATGTGCAAGTAATTGTCACTTCTCGCATTATCGGCTATCAACCTCAATCATTGCAAGATGCTGAATTTAAACATTTCATTTTGCAAGATTTAGACTCAGAACAAATTACAGATTTTATTGACCGCTGGCATGAAAGGACTTTTAATGCCAGTGATAAAGAGGAAAAAGACCTTAAACAAGAGCGACTGCAAAAAGCAATTAAAGAATCAAAATCTATTGCTGAACTAGCAGGAAATCCTCTGCTAATAACTATGATGGCAATTCTCAATCTCAGTCAAGAACTACCTAGAGATAGACCAGAACTTTATAATCAAGCATCCAGAGTATTGTTATACAAGTGGGATGTAGAACGTGCTTTAGAAACAGATAAATGGGCTATTAATGATAAAGATAAGCAAGCCATGCTACGTCAAGTTGCCTATACTATGCAAACTAGCGATGCAGGTTTAGCTGGCAATGTGATTAGTGAAGATAGTTTAATCAAGGTTCTGACTGACTATTTAAAAGAAGAGTTAGAGTTTGAGCAACCCAAATTAGCGGCAAGGAAAATAATTGACCAACTGCGGACTCGTAACTTTATGTTATGCTTTCGTGGTGCTGATTACTATGGTTTTGTACATCGAACTTTTTTGGAATATTTCTGTGCTTTGTATTTTGTCTGGCGATTTGAGAAGAAACGAAATATTTCCTTAACAACGGAAGTTTTTGGCAAACATTGGGATGATGAAACTTGGCATGAAGTTTTGCTATTAATTGCTGGGATGATTGAACCCGAATATGTTGGTGAAATTCTTGAGTATTTAATGGCGCAAGATGGTGAAGAAAAGAAATTTATCAATCTCTTTTTAGCGGCTAAATGTCTTGTTGAAGTCAGACATCGCTCAAAGATGAGAAAAGTAGCTGATAAATTACTGAATCAGTTAAAAGATTTAATTAAATATGATCTCTGGTATTATTATCAACCTATCCTCGATGACGGCGAAAATCTGCTAATACAAGAAATTCGCACTCAAGCAGTCACAGCAATAGCCACAACTTGGCAAGAGGAATCCACTAAAACCTTTCTTCAAGAACTCGCCAATAGCAAAGATGTTGATTCGGATGTGCGGGAGACAGCAGTGGCACAATTA
>NZ_DF978437.1:123303-130826 GCF_002897135.1 Nostoc cycadae WK-1
AATAGCAAAGATGATGATTTGTCTGTGCGAATGATAGCAGTGCTAGTATTAGCCCATGCTTACAAGGATGACTCCACTAAAACCATTCTCCAAGAACTCGCCACTGCTAAAAATGATGATTCGGGTGTGCGACGGATAACATTGGGACAATTAGCCCAAGCTTTCAAGGATGACTCCACTAAAACCATTCTTCTACAACTCGCCACTGCTAAAAATGATGATTCGGGTGTGCAAGTGACAGCAGTGGCACAATTAGCTAAAGCTTTCAAGGATGACTCCACCAAATCCATTCTTCTACAACTCGCCACTGCTAAAGATGATGATTCGGGTGTGCAAGTGACAGCAGTGGCACAATTAGCTAAAGCTTACAAATCTCAACTTGAACTTTTTGAAATCTACTATAACTGTGCAGCCAATGACCCTTTTAAGGGTAAACATGAATGGTATAGGCCAAATCCCCGGCGCGTTGCACTTGAGATAATTGTCAAACAATATCCCCAGCATGACCGGACTTTACCACTGTTGCGCGACAGAGCCGAAAATGACCCAGATGAGGAGGTGCGGGAGTATGCAGAGAAACAGTTGAAACAGTGGCAAGGGTGAACATAAACTGAGATTATGCCCAAGAAAATTAGAGAACTCAAAAGGTTATTGCTGCAAGCTGGGTTTACTTATAAACCTGCAAAGGGTAGTCATAGTAAATGGATACATCCGCTATTGCCTCAAGCTATCATCATCCCTGGTAAAGATGGTAGCGATGCTAAACCTTATTTAGAAAAGCAAGTTAATGAAGCACTTGCAGAATTAGAGAGAATAGAAAAAGCGGAGGAAACTGAAGAATGAAATACACAATTATTATTCAATGGTCAGATGAAGACCAATGTTATGTAGTTTCATTGCCTGAATTTACTAATGTCATGCAGCCTTGTACACACGGAGATTCTTACGAAGAAGCCTTAAAAAATGCTCAGGAAGTTTTAGAAATGCTAATTGAATCAGCTTTGGCAGAGGGTGAAACGTTGCCAGAGCCGCAAACTTTGGGCAAGTCTTTAAAAGTAGCATAATAAAATTAAACAGGTAAATTTATGACTACATCTATCAATACAGCCAAAGTCTACGACGAAATTGTTGACTTTATTGCGGCTGGGACTACTCCCGAAAGTGTTGTGAAGTTTCAACTCTCGGATAGTACAAAAGAGCGTTTAGAATATCTGGTTTATCAACACAAAATGGGCGAACTCAAGCCAGAGGAAAAGAAGGAATTAGATTATTTCCTCACCTTAGAACATATTATGACCTTAGCAAAAGCAAAAGCCCATCAATACCTCAAAGCGGAGTAAGTTTTTTAAGTGTTTAGTTCTTAGAAGTTGTTTGAAAAGTATTTTCTGTAACATCAAAATCTTAAAAACCTAACCCCCCTCCCCCCCTTCCCTACGAGGGAATGGGGGTTTCAAAGCCTCTCTCCTTGCAGGGGAGAGGTTTGGAGAGGGGTTTATAGTATAATTTTAGACCTTCTAAACATCCTTTCAGCATCTACGTTAAAACGGATAAATAAGTAGAGTAATTGTGTGCTTTTACCCTCACCAATGGGAATTATATACTTAGCAAATATTGCTACTTCAGTCTATAACTACCTTGGTGAATCTACTATGTCTTATCAAAATATTAATGCTTCTCTTTCGCCAGCAGATATCCAAGAAATTAAAGCTGCGCTCCAGACAGTGCAATCAAAACTTCCCTTTTTGGTTACTCTCAGCACAGAAGAACGGCGGAAGATGGTCAAGATGGGTGATAAAAGTCTGGCTTTTGTCAATAATAGTGCAGCGGCGGCTCAATCTAACCGTAATATTTTGCCAGCTACTTTTGACGTTGAGGAGTTGGTAAAAGATTATCAGTTAGCGATCGCACTTAGTGAAGTGTTAATTTCTATGCGGCAACTCACTGAACAAGTAGATGATACTCTCATGGCGGTTGGTAGTGAAGCGATGAGTAGCAGTTTGACTGTTTACGATTACGTCAAAACCGCATCAAAGAAAACTCCAGGCTTAAAAACTCTGGCTGAACAATTAGGTGAACGCTTCAAAGCTATCAAAGGTAGACCATCTAAAGCTGCGTCTGGTTCGTGAGCAATTCATCCTCATTAATGAGTGTTGGAAGTTCATTAATGAGGCTTGGAACTCTATTAATGAGCCTCGGAGCTTCATTAATGAAGTTTGGAACTCTATTAATGAGTGTTGCTACTCCATTAATGAGGCTTGGAACTCTATTAATGAGCCTCGGAGCTTCATTAATAAGCCTTATAACTCCATTAATGAGTGTTGGAGCTTCATTAATGACTCTCAGAACTCCTTTGTTCAGCAAATATCAGTAGTAGGGTAGCAAGCTTTATTAATTGCATAAATATAACTTTTGTGGTGTAGACATCTTGTCTGCATCAGACGGGCTAGAAGCTCATCCCACAAGAAAGTTATAATGCAAAATCTGAGAGGTTGTTTGAAAAGGCATAAAAGATACTAAAAACCCCTCTCCAAACCTCTCCCCTGCAAGGAGAGAGGCTTAAAAACCCCCCTTCCCTTGTAGGGAAGGGGGGCTGGGGGGTTAGGTTTTTAAGATTTTGATATGACAGACAATACTTTCCAAACAAAATCTGAGGATTGCGACAATTTAATAATGATAAAAGTATAGATATTTACAAAAAATAAAAGCTAAAACAAGGTGAAGAATTTGGTTTTTTGCGTGGCAAAACCGTAAAATTACAATCGTAACTAGGAATACAGAAATTAAGTTGTAGTCGTCTCTACACCCCATTTCCGGGCAATTGAGTACAGCTTAATATATCGTAAAATAACTTGGCTAAATCGCTGCAAACTCTGACAGGCGAAGCGTTTGATAGTGAGTACCGCAATTCTGATACCCCCACCCAAGAAATACTAGTACCCCTACCTTGAAAAACTAGTACCCCTACCCCAAGAGAATATTGAAGTTAATTTAAAATCAAGCTTTGCAGTAGTTGAGTACAAGGTTAATAAATACAATAAATCCAACCGACATAGAGTGTACTGTCCTGTTGGGAGTCGCCTGATATAAGCATAAAAATAGCACAAGGCTTTTTACCCAGACAGTAACGATGCAACAGTCATTAGACAGTAATCAAAAAGCGACAGTAGCGCCAGATTCTGTAAAAACATCCCTGCTGAAAAATTTACTCCCTGGCTTTGATTTTGAGCCAGTGTTGAGTGATTTTCGGATTATTTTTGAACGTGACCCTGCTGCACGTAATTGGTTAGAGGTGGTGTTTTGCTATCCTGGATTGCACGCACTTTGTTTACATCGTCTCGCCCACTGGTTGCATTGTCGAGGGGTAGCTTTCTTTCCTCGCTTAATTTCTCATATTGGTCGATTCTTTACGGGAATTGAAATTCATCCAGGTGCAGAGATTGGTAAAGGAGTATTTATCGACCACGGGATGGGGGTTGTGATTGGCGAAACGGCGATTGTGGGAGACTACACGCTAATTTACCAAGGTGTGACTCTCGGCGGAACTGGGAAGGAAAGCGGGAAACGTCACCCAACTGTCGGTAAAAACGTTGTGGTTGGTTCCGGTGCGAAGGTTTTAGGGAATATTCAAATTGGCGATCGCGTCCGTGTGGGTGCAGGTTCGGTTGTGTTGCGCGATGTCCCTGCTGATTCCACAGTTGTCGGCGTTCCCGGAAGGATTATCTCGCGCAAAGACAACAATCACTCTCCTCTGGAACACAACAAACTCCCCGACGTAGAAGCCACTGTGATTCGTTCCTTACTTTCTCGCATTGAGCAACTTGAACAAAAACTCAAAAGTTACGAGTCAATCAGTAAGTCAAAAGTTAAAAGTCAAAAGGCAAAAGAATAAAACGTAGTAACTAATTTTACGCTAAGGACAAAGGACGAATGACTAATGGCAGAGCAAAGTTTAGGTGAACAAGTTTTACAGATTCCGTTGAGCGATCGCTGGCGAATCTACCACCGTTTGCAAGAGTTGATGATTCCTTGTGCTTGTCCTCCCGATGGTTCTTTACGGGTACAAGTCAACAGTTTACTCGCCGCAATTTTAGTCCGCAGTACCGTTATGCAATGTCTAGCTCCTCGTCAAGAATTAGTTAATTGGTTAGAACATTGCTGGTATTTATAAACCTGCGTTTGCTCACAGCAAAAAATCAGCCTCTCTAATATCGCTTGTTCTGATTTTTTCAGTCGCTTAAATTGCATTCACAACCTTTAATTCTTCTCTATACTTATCTGTTTCTGCCCTAATTATGTCCACCCGCACAAAAGAATCAAAATTCATCAATTTTTTACATACAGAAATCGAACTGACTAATGCAGATATTGCTGTAGCACTGCGACACAAAAAATTTGATGATGCACCATTACCCATGCTGCTTTGGCAATATGGATTGGTTAACTTACAACAGCTAGAACAAATTTTAGATTGGCTAGATGAGCAGCCATGAACGACTTTCCAATTTCCAGGCGATAGCGATTCGCCAGCTTTTACTTTTTGGCATAAATGACTTGTAATTATTGGGAGATAGCACTATGATTTCCAGCTTAATTTGTGGCTTTGCCTTCTTATTAACTTCCAGTCTAGTTAATACCTATCTAGGCTATCTCCTACTCGAAAAAAGTTTGTCTGACAATAGTAAAAATGGCGGTTAAATTATACTGTCGTTTTGTTTTCTGCCATACAGATGCAATATCTTAATCTGGGTAATATTAAAGAATGATGAAGACAAAATATTAATTGTATTAATTTATAGCATTTACCTTTACTTAGCGTTGCGGAAAACAGTTAACGCTCCAGAAAGAATATTAAGAAAAATACCTATGAGGCTGTTTGAAATGAGTGAAATCATCATTAATGACACTACATTACGCGATGGCGAACAAGCAGCAGGTGTTGCTTTTACCTTAAAAGAAAAAGTGGCGATCGCCACTTTTCTTGATGCTATCGGCGTGCATGAATTAGAAGTCGGTATCCCCGCAATGGGAGAAGAAGAAATTCGTGCCATCTCAATCATTGCTGACTTGGGATTAAAAGCCAACCTCCTCGCCTGGAATCGTGCTGTAATTTCTGATATTAAAGCTTCCATCGCCTGTGGAGTGCAGCGAGTTCATATTGCGATTCCAGTTTCTGGTATCCAAATCGCTGCGAAATTTCATGGACAGTGGCGAGTAAGTCTGCAAAGACTCAAAGATTGTATCAGTTACGCACGCGATCGCGGTCTTTGGGTGGCAGTCGGTGGCGAAGATTCTTCCAGAGCCGATGAAAACTTCTTGTTAGATGTCGCACTGTATGCTCAAGAATGGGGTGCATCTCGCTTTCGCTTCTGCGACACCGTAGGAGTTCTCGATCCTTTCACCACCTACAAAAAAGTTAAACGGCTTGTTTCTTGGCTGTCAATTCCTGTCGAAATCCACACCCACAACGATTTCGGCTTGGCGACAGCTAACGCACTAGCCGGAATTAAAGGTGGAGCCACATCTGTTAACACCACTGTTAATGGGTTAGGTGAAAGAGCCGGTAACGCCGCTTTAGAAGAAGTTGTTATGGCCATCAAACGCATCTATGGCTTAGATATGGGGATTAACACACCCCGTTTGTTGGAATTATCCCAACTCGTAGCCGCTGCTGCTGGTGCTGGCGTACCACCTTGGAAAGCTATTGTAGGCGAAAATACCTTTGCTCACGAATCGGGAATTCATGCACACGGCGTATTGCAAAACCCCAACACCTACGAACCCTTTGCGCCGGAAGAAGTCGGTTGGGAACGACGTTTAGTCGTTGGTAAACATTCTGGCAAACATTTAGTATCTAACTTGCTTCAGCAGCATGGAATCTTTCTCAACCCCGAAGAAACCCAATCTGTTTTAGATGCAGTTCGCCAGCAATCAGTTAAGAAAAAACGTAGCCTCACAACAGAAGAACTTTTGAACTTGGTAAAAGAACAGAGGTATTCTCATGCAACCCGATGAATATGAATTAGAGTCAGAACCCGATTTTGAAGTTGGCGAAAAAGTCAGACTCCGCAAACAAATTAAAAACGATGGTACATTTCCCGGTAGAGAAATTGGCGAAATTTTAGCAAAAAAAGGAGATATTGGTTACATCGCAAGTATAGGTACTTTTCTACAACGTTCCTATATTTATGCTGTGCATTTCTTAGATAAAGGAATCGTTGTTGGTTGTCGCAAAAAAGAACTAGAATCTGCTGAGGAAAATCATGAAGGTAATGCTACGGATGAATGAAGCTGGTAATTTAACAGTCTACGTCGCTAAAAAAGATTTAGAAGAAGTAGTAGTTAAACAAACAGACGGTGAAGCTGGAAAAATTCTTACCTTAGCCAATGGTTGGGAATTAGAATTCCCCGAAATACCTGATGTAGCAAATTTACCTAAAACTGTAGAAGCTAGACGTTTAGCTTAAAATTACAAGTCAAAAGTAAAGAGAGAAGGCAAAAGGTAAAAACCAATTTTTCCTTCTTCCTTTTTACTCTGCATGAGCAACAACGCCCCAAAAGCTTGGGGTTAATTATTTCTTAGTGGAAATTTTGAGTAGTTAACATGGGTGACAAATATCTCAAGTTATCGGAATTGAACCTAGAAGGGCAGTTCCTAAGTTTTGCTGGTATTAAATCAGGAAAAGCTAAATATCTGCAATTAGCAATTGCTTCCGGTAATTTGCATATTAAATTACCAAAAGAATTGCGTAGTACTTTGCCATGTAGTTTAATTCCTGGTGAACAAATTCGCATTTGTGGTGTGACTAAAGTTAACACCCATACAGGCAAGATTAAAATTAAAGCACATCAAATTACACAACTTAATACTTGTCCAAATCAAGAATTATCATCACCACCACAAGCCAAAATTATGGTGTGTCAAAAATCTGGTTGTGTGAAACGCGGCGGTAAAGGTTTATTATCAGAAATAGAAAAAACTTTGTGCGATCGCGGTTTGTTAGACAAAGTTAAAATTGAACACACAGACTGTCAAAAGCGTTGTAGCAGCGCCCCTAACTGCGTTTTACAACTCGGTAAAAAGAAGTATAAAAAACTTCACCCAGAAGCGATCGCATCTTTGCTAGAAAATCACTTAACCTAAATTCCAGCTTCTTTGCAAATGTATATATTACTGTGTAGGGGTAAAAATTTTACCCCTATTTGTTTTTGATATTGTCAACTGGCAATATCTAAGTTAAAACTGTTGCAATCTAATTCATTATCAGGTGTGTTATACCAATTCACTAAAAGTGTGATACAGATGATTTAGGAATAAATATGAAAGGGTGAAAATGGTTGGAGTCACCAAAGTCGAAATAAAAGAATCAGTCCAAGAATTGCATGAACTGCTCTTAAAACAGAAAACAGCATCAAGCCGTGAACGAATTCAAGCTTTGTATTTGCTGAAGATGGGGCAAGTAAGAACAGTACAGGATGTAGCTGTGGTCGTGGGCGGAGAAAGGGTGACAGTGCAGAGATGGCTA
>NZ_DF978437.1:133564-145134 GCF_002897135.1 Nostoc cycadae WK-1
GTATCAGGCTTTTCGTGAATTGGTATTAGCAACGCATAACGCACATTTCATGCTGACTAATCTAATCAGCTTTAATTGAAATGTCCTTATTTACCAATTTACTCAATCTGCATTCAGCCAATAAACCATTAGAAGACTTTTTCACTGAAATTGTTGCTTACTTTTTCTCGATTCATCAAGATTTGTTAATTGCTTGGCTGCAACAAAACCTCATTATTGGCGATAAGAGTTACTCTCGTATCACTATTACTACCCAAAAAGAACACCAAGGGCTAGAAAGTCATACCGCCGATAGTAGATTCGACATTTTAATTGAATTATCAAATGGTTTAGATACAGACGTAATAATTATTGAATCAAAAATTGGTTCTACAGATGGGAATAATGCTTTAAAAAGATATGTTGAGATTTTGAGTAGTTTACCAAATGTTAATCAACGTATCTTACTTTATATTACTCGTAATTATGACCCTCAAGAAGAAATCAAAACTTTCGCTTCAAAACAAAAAACAACAGTAAATTTTCATCAGTTAAGGTGGTATCAGTTCTATTCTTTTTTAGACAAGCATGGTTCTGATACCTTAGCCCAAGAAATATTAACTTTCATGAGGAGTAATCAAATGGCAGGCAAAAATCAATTCTCATCAATTGATTTATTAACAATGATGAACTTTAATAAAACTCTCAATTTTATGCAAGCAACGCTGAGTGAGGAAGTTGAAGCGGAATTTAAGAATGCTTTTGGTAGAGTAACTAGTGGTTCACCCAGTATTACGCAATGGAGACATCACAGTAGATATATTATTTACACTGGCTTGTCTGATGGATGGAATCTTTGGTGTGGGCTAGGGTATTTTTATTTAAATTCAGATGATTTGACTAGTTATCCTTATATAGGTATATGTTTAGAGGTTTCACCAACTTTCAAAAATCGCCCAAAAATTATTAAAGCTATGCAAAATATAGTCAATGATAAACCTGAAATATGGACTCCTTGTGGTTTAACAGTTACACCAGATTGGTCTAGTATATTTTATCGTAAAACCTTACAAGAGTTTTTGTCTTATGAAGACCAACTATGTCCTATTAAAGAATTTTTTATTGAAGCAATTAAAGAATTAGAAATAGTTAGAGAAAAATATTTTGATTTTCCTTGGAAGGGTCTTAGTGCAGGAGAAATGATACAAGAAGATATGGAGTGTGCAGATAATCTACAGCAAACCTTGTCCAATTAATTTTATCTTTCGAGAATATATTAAACCTGAAATTTAGACATTAGCTAGGACTTACGCAAAAAACCTCTCAAACTCTCATTTCTCTGTGTTCTCTGCGTCTCTGTGGTTCATTATTCCGTAACTAGTGCGTAAGTCCTAATTAGCTTCAAAGTTTTCGCCGTATTACCTTTAACAGTCTTGCTGTCCCACAGTATGGGGTGATATTCAATTGTGTGCCAAGGTTCTACCATATCTGCATAATGTTGATGAAAGGCTTGTCCAGATTGTCCGGGAGTATGAATAGCGAGTGATTTATCCAAATTTCCTAAGTCTACTATCATCCGTAAACACGCATCTTGCACTAAGCCCCAACAAATGGAATGAGACTGTTGGCGAATTTATGTAAACCGCAATTTCTGGGGTGAGGCGCTACGACATCTCAAGGCTTTGAGGATAGCGATCGCAATTCGCTGCGATACAAACTAAGCCCGCACTTCGACAAGCTCAGTGACCACCTGCGCGGACTAACACAAAATCAAGGTTTATTGTCCCACCCAAAAATATCAGGCTGAGTAACTGCGATCGCACCTTGGTCAATTTTTATGCAAGCAACTATTGACAGAAATATATTGTAAATCTAATATTTAGGTTATCTAATTATAAAACATCAAACTTGTGACAAGACTGATAGGAAAAGCAGATCGGTCGGAAACACCAGCCAGCACACCGAAACCGATTATTTTAGAAACCCAAGGACTCACACGCCATTTTGGTAAAGTTACGGCTGTTAACAACATCAGTATCTCTGTAGAACAGGGTGAAATTTTTGGCTTACTAGGGCCGAATGGGGCAGGTAAGAGTACCGTTATTAAAATGTTGACAACTCTGTTACCTGCCAGTGCCGGGAAAGCAACCTTAGCAGGCTATGACATAACCCATCAATCGATGGCGGTAAGAAGAGTGATTGGCTATGTACCGCAAGCTCTTTCTGCTGACGGTAGCCTCACAGGTTACGAAAACCTGTTGATATTTGCCAAGTTGTATGAAATTCCTAGCAAGCATCGAGAGCGATACATTAAAGAAATTCTGGCATTTATGGGTCTAGCCGATGCGACTCACCGCTTAGTGAGAAATTACTCTGGTGGGATGATTCGCAAGTTAGAAATTGCCCAATCAATCTTACATCAACCGCAAATTTTGTTTTTAGATGAACCCACTGTCGGACTAGATCCTTTAGCACGGACTCAGGTTTGGCAATTGGTACAAAAACTTTGTACTGACTTCGGCACAACAATATTTTTAACCACTCACTTTTTAGAAGAAGCCGATAATCTTTGTGACCGAGTGGTAATTATGCAGCGCGGCGAAGAAATTACCAAAGGCGCACCTAAAGACTTAAAAGCCTCACTGGATAAGCCGAATGCAACTTTAGATGATGTCTTTATTCACTACACAGGCGACCAATTAGTATCAGGAGTTAACTACCGTGACACAGCAAGAACCAGGCGTACTGCTCAACGGTTGGGTTAGAACCAAAGCTATTCGCAAGCATAATTTTATCTCTGCAATTAGTGAGTTAATCTTCAAAACATTCGCGATCGCCGAATTAGAAATTCGCAAACTACGTCATGATCCTACTGATTTAGCCGTCAGAGCCGTCCAGCCAGCATTATGGTTACTCATATTTGGGCAAGTCTTCTCCAAAATTAGAGCCATCCCCACCGGGGGAAATCTGCCTTATTTAGATTTTATGACCGCAGGGATTCTCGCCCAGAGTGTTTTGTTTGTCGCTATTTTCACTGGGGGAATGACCCTGATTTGGGAACGGGATTTAGGGATTGTGCATAAATTCCTGGCGAGTCCTACACCCCGCGTCGCTATGGTATTAGGCAAAGCGGTGGCTTGCGGAGTCCGATGCTTATCTCAGGTATTTATTATTTATGGATTGGCACTGTTATTAGGGGTAAAGCTGAACTTGCATCCCTTGGCAATTATCAAAGTCTTATTAATCGTTCTCATGGGTGCAAGTTGCTTTTGCATTTTTTCTCTAATTATTGGCTGTTTGGTGAAAACTAGAGAAAGAATGACCGGAATTGGGCAATTATTAACCATGCCGTTGTTTTTTGCCAGCAATGCGATTTATCCCATTTCCTTAATGCCGAACTGGCTAAAATTTATTTCCCATATCAACCCCTTAACTTATGAAGTTGATGCTTTACGCGGCACAATGCTACTTAATGGCACAAGTCTCTATGGGTTTGGGTTGGATTGTACAGTTCTGCTACTAACATTAATAATATTAACCCTCATCTGTGGCAAACTTTATCCACGGGTGGCGATGTAAGTAGGAGAACAACTAGCCCATGAAGCTTGATAAACCCTCACATGGTGCGACTTCTGAAGAATGTGCTGCCAAAGTAATGGAAACAGTTCCATTAGTGATGCGGTTTATCAGGAAGGAGATGCGAGCGCACAACGCCGGGTTTTTGTCAATTCCCCAGTTGCGATCGCTGGCATTTATCAATCGTAATCCTGGTGGTTCACTATCTGGTTTGGCAGAACATCTCGGGGTCACCTCTGCGACAGCTTCAGCAACTATAGAACGGCTAGTACAGCGCAACTTAGTGCAACGTGAACACCATCCCCAAGAGCGACGGCGGATAGTTCTCAACTTAACTGACGAGGGAAAGTACCATCTCCAGCAATCTCTCAATCATACTCGCGCTCAAATTGCTGACATTCTCAATAGTCTGTCAGTCGAAGAATTTTCCCAGATAGAACAAGGGTTAACCTTCTTAAAAAATGTCTTCGATCAAACGGAAATCCACCCCCCAGAACCATGAGCCTGGAGAACATGATCCCTTTGCGGCTCTGAGATTTCGAGACTATAGATTATTTACCATTGGGCGTTTGCTGCTATCTATTGGCTCGCAAATGCAGACTGTAGCCATTGGTTGGGAACTTTATGAACGCACTGATTCAGCTTTAGCGTTAGGTGGTGTCGGACTTGCTCAAGTCTTACCCATTATTGCTCTCACCTTAATTGCCGGAGATTTGGCAGATCGCCGCGATCGCAAAATCACTGTTTTATCTTCAGTCATCTTACTCGCTCTTTGTTCTCTAACTTTAGCAGTGCTTTCCTATACCAAGGGTGCAATATTTCTGATTTATGCTTGCTTGATGTTATCTGGTGTAGCTAGGGCATTTCTCAAACCTGCGGGTGATGCTTTGATGTGGCAGTTAATACCTGTAAGTGCCTTTACCAATGCTGCGACTTGGAACAGTAGTAGTTTTCAGTTAGCCGCCGTTATTGGCCCAGCCTTGGGTGGCTTTGGCATTGCTTTGTTAGGAAGTGCAACAGGGGTATATATATTAGCGGCGATCGCGGCTTTTTTCTGTTTCTGTCTCACCGCGGCAATTAAAGAGCAACCAAATACCCGCACTAAAGAACCAATTTCTCTGCAAGCACTCTCCGCCGGCGTGAAATTTCTCTGGGAGAATCAGTTAATTTTAGCCGCCATTACCCTAGATATGTTTGCGGTGTTATTTGGTGGTGCGATCGCTCTATTGCCGATTTTTGCCAAAGATATTTTGCACGTCGGGCCAGTAGAATTAGGCTACCTACAAGCGGCTCCTTCCATTGGGGCGCTAATTATGGCGGTGAGTTTGGCATATCTACCACCATTACGCAAAGCCGGGCCGGCCTTACTTTGGTCAGTCGTTGGCTTTGGCGTGGTCACAATTATTTTTGGTCTGTCGCGGTGGTTTTGGCTATCTCTACTCATGTTGGTCTTGAGTGGTGCGTTAGATAGTATTAGTGTAGTGATTCGCCATACTTTAGTCCAAATTAGAACACCCGATCATTTGCGTGGTCGGGTGGCAGCAATTAATAGCGTATTTATCAGCGCTTCTAATGAATTGGGCGGTTTTGAATCTGGTTTAGCTGCTGCAATATTTGGCCCTATTGCAGCGGTTGTTGGTGGTGGTGTTGGCACTATTCTAGTCGTACTGGCTGTAGCTAAAATTTGGCCAGGTATGGTTAAACTTGGAGCTTTACAAGAATTAGATTAACGTGAGTTAGAGCGATGAAAAACCTCTCCCTTTTTCGTCAGTAATTGAGGATAGGTGAGGTAATAAAAAACTTGTCGAACTCATATCAAATTAAGTCAACTTACCAGTCAGCTATTTTGCTATCGTCCCAAACTTCTAGTTGTAAACCTTGGAGATAGCTTAATCCATCCTGAATTTGTGGATCAATTCCTTTGAGTTCTAAGTCGAACCAACCATCACCTACAGCATTAGCTCCCAGAATTGCCGCAGTGATATTTACAGTCAAACCATAGTCTGAAATTAAGTGAGAAATTACAGGTTCTTGATGATAATCTTTGGGAATTCTTAGGCGTATCCGTTTAGATTTCAGGGTATCTTCACTAGCCATATCGAAATCAGCCTTTGATTAATAGAGAACAATAAAAGTGCTGAAGTTTCATTTCCTACGGCCTATTTTTAAGGCAGAAAGCTCAGTGTTAAAGTTTTATACTTCAGACTAGCCTACGGCAAGCCCTTCGGGTTCAGCAGTCGCTCATGGGGGAAACCCCCAAGACCGCGCTGCCTCACTGCTGCGCGTCTACACACTTCATTCAACATCTTTAATGCGAGTTTTGCGTTCTAAAATTTCCTTCAGTATCAAGGTAACTACTGCTAAAAGTCCCAACAGTACTGCGGCTGAAAAGGCGGCTTCAGTTTCATACTGTTTGTAAGCATCTTCCACAAACAATGGTAAACTTTGGGTTTTGTCAGCAATGTTACCCGAAACTACCGAAACAGCACCGAATTCCCCCATTGCTCTGGCGTTGGTCAAAATTAAACCGTAAAGTAATCCCCAACGAATGCTGGGTAGTGTGACGCGCCAAAATATTTGCCAATCTTTTGCACCCAAGGTTTTAGCTGCTTCTTCTTGGTCGCTACCAAATTCCTCTAACACCGGAATGACTTCTCGCGCCACAAAGGGCATACTGACAAAGGCTGTCGCTAACACCATACCAGGAAAGGCAAAGATAATTTTAATGTCGTGGGCTTGCAGAAAAGGGCCAAACCAACCATTGCGACCGTAGAGTAGGACAATCATCAACCCAGCAACTACGGGTGAAATGGAAAAGGGCAGGTCGATAATACTTAAAACTATGGCACGACCAGGGAATTTATGCCGCGCGATCGCCCAAGCTGCACACAAGCCAAATACTGTATTTAATGGCACAGCAATCAACGCCAGTATTAACGTCAGCCAAGCTGCATGAAGAAAGGCAGGGTGTGTTAGGTTAGCAAAAAACGGGCCTATTCCCTTTTTAAAGGCTTGAAAAAAAACGTTAATTGCTGGGATGTATTGAATTAATGCTAAATACGCAATAGCAATGCCAATTAAAAGGGTGGGAACCCAACTATTCTGCTGTTTGGGCTTGGCTGCATTGGTATTAGACCCAGATGAGTGAAATCTTGGCTCATTTACTGTCATATCTTCTTGCCCACGCTTGTAAGAAATTAATTGCCAATAGTAGTATCAAAGAAATTGTCAGTAACACCATGCCAATCACAGTAGCGCCAGAATAGTCATACTGCTCTAAGCGTTGAAAAATCAGTACTGGTGCAATTAAATCTTGATAGGGTGTGTTAGAAGAAATAATGACTGTCGAGCCATATTCACCAACCGCACGGGAAAAACCCAAAGCAATACCCGTCAAAATTGTTGGGAATAATGGTGGTAAAATCACTTTCCAAAATGTTTGCCATTGAGAAGCACCCAAACACCAAGCAGCTTCCTCAATGTCATGTTCCATTTCTTGCAGTACTGGTTGTACAGTTCTGACAACAAAAGGTAGGGAAATAAAGATCATTGCTACTGCTACACCCAACCGAGTGAAAGATACTTTAATTCCCAATGGTGCTAGAAGTGAACCAATCCAGCCATTATCGCTGTAAACTGTTGCCAATGTTAAACCAGCAACGGAAGTTGGTAGGGCAAAGGGTAAGTCTACGGTGGCATCAATCAGCCTTTTCAAAGGAAAGTCATAACGCACCAAAACCCAGGCAATTAAAGTTCCAAATACACCATTAAGCAGCGCCGCTCCTATAGATGTGACAAAAGTGACGTTATAAGTAGCTAATGCAACATCGCTAGTAGCAATTTCCCAAAACCTTGCCGGAGGTTCGGTACTGGCTTTCAAGAACATCGCAACTATTGGCATAAATAACATGAATGTTAGGTATACCAAAGTAATGCGCCATGTCCAAGGCAGATGAATCAATTGATGCAGGAATTTCTTCCAGAATGGAGTTGGAGAAGCAAGATGTTGATGTGGAGAAGAAGATACAGCCATAAAAATTTCATTGGTCATTTGTCATTGGTCATTTGTCATTGGTCATTTGTCATTGAAAAATAGACTTATCTAAAAATTAGGTTTATATCCTTGCTATGAAAGCTCTGATATTTATTTACAGATAAGTCCATTGACTCTTGACCATTGACTATTGACTATTTACCGTTTCTTTTGGGCTTGAATCTTATCAAAAACACCGCCCTCAGCAAAGAATTTCTTATCAATTTCACTCCAACCACCGTAATCTTGTACTGTGCCTAAAGTTTTGACGTTGGGGAATTTGTCTTTCACTTCTTTAGTTTGGGCAACAGTTTCATCAACTGGGCGGAATCCTAATTTAGCAAATTCTTGCTGGGCTTCTGGTGTATAAAGGTATTTGACAAAAGCTTCGGCAACTTCACGGGTGCCATGCTTATCAACATTTTTATCAACCACAGCAATTGGGTTATCGATAGAAATATTGACATCAGGGACAATATAATTTACTTTTTCTCCCTTTTGTTTTGCTAAAACAATTTCATTTTCGTAGTTGATTAAAGCATCACCTTGACCTTGCTTGAAAAATGCGTCAGTTGCTTCCCGCGCATCTTTAGTCAACAGCGGTACATTGTTATAAACTTTGGAGACAAATTCAGTCGCCTTTGCGTCATCTCCACCAGTTTTAATGGCTGAATTCCACAGCGCGAGGAAGTTCCACTTAGCCACACCTGATGTTTTCGGATCAGCTGTAATGAGTTTTACCCCGTCTTTGGCTAAATCTGTCCAAGTTTTGATGCTTTTTGGATTACCTTCACGAGTTACGATCGCCGCAACAGATTTAGAAACGATCCCATTATTAGGAACTTCTTTTTCCCATCCTGGCTCAATCAGTCCGGCTTTCTGAATCTTTTGCGTATCTCCAGCCAGCGCCAAGTGAACTACATCGGCTTCCAAACCATCGATGACGGCGCGAGTTTGAGAGCCAGAACCGCCATAGCTTTGTTTAAAAGTGACGGTTTGGTTATGCTCTTGCTTCCACTTTTCGACAAACTTGGGAATGATGGCTTCGTGTGCTGCTTTAGTTACAGCAAAAGAAACTAAGGTGACTTCAACGTTTGATTTGTTAGCTGCAACTGGACTAGCAGAAGGAGTTTCAGTGCCAGAATTACTGCTATTTCCACCAGAGCAGGCGGCCAGCGCCACGCTCAAAATAGCTCCTACCAATGTGAGCGATACAAAACCTTTGAGCGAATTGAGCCTGAACCGATATGGTTTGTGCTGAGTAGTAAATTGCTGCGATCGCTTCAGGGGACGCTGCCAAAAATTCATTCCGTGGCTCCTCTCAATCTACGGTAAATTGATGTATATATGGTTATATAAGATTTATGTTACTGGATATTTGCACGGATTAATTCTGTTTAATTGCAAACTCAACAAAAAATTCATATTCTCTATCGAGAATAGGGAGATTGTAGCAGTTTAGTTGGCGATTAAAAATACTTACACAAAAATTTGGATGCGAAGAGGGGTATAAAGATGTGAGGTTTTGCTCACTCTCTATACCCATTTGATCAAACTTGACATTAGTTTGGGTTAATTACGCCTATTTACTTTGGCAGAACCGCACTTGAACGCATAGTGCGCTGGCGATCGCTTTTCCGAATCCCGTCAGGTATATGGTACTCATGGCTATTATTAAAATAATATTTGGTTGGGTTTTAAAACGAAACCCAACATTCTCAAAATTTTATTGAATTAACAACGCCGTAGCTGTGTTAGCAATATAACAACATCATCCATAGCTTGCCTGATCGTGCTGGCTGGTTGCTCAGATTGATTCACAATTATACTAAAAGCTAACGGCTCAAATTGTGGCGAATCTATATATCCTGACAGAGAAATTGCACCTTTT
Organism: Nostoc cycadae WK-1; assembly: GCF_002897135.1. Taxonomy (NCBI): domain Bacteria; kingdom Bacillati; phylum Cyanobacteriota; class Cyanophyceae; order Nostocales; family Nostocaceae; genus Nostoc; species Nostoc cycadae. The sequence continues at coordinate 143,044 of NZ_DF978437.1, forward strand.
AAAGTTCCGGTTTTAGCTTGGACAATTCCTTGCGCCGATGTGTTGCGAAAGCGCCCTTGTAAAGTACCACTAACTCCAGCGACAGGTAAAGAAGCCCGAAAAACTTTTGCTTCTGGTGATGCGGCGATTACTTGTAAAACTTGTACCAAAGCTTCTGGACTAATTAAATTTTTCCGCGATAATCCTGAACCATCCACCACACTATAAGTATTGAGGTTTACTCCTAATTGGGTGAGAGTTTCTTGCATAACTTTTAACCCAACATCAGCAGTATTTTGATTTTTGGCTACTTGTTGTTTGTGGGCTAAAGTTCTTAATAAAGCTTCAGCAAATAAATTATTACTGTTTAAATTCATCTCCTTAATCAACTCAGACAAAGGTGGAGATTCAATCGCTGCAATTTCGCGTTCATTATTACCACCACTGGCGGTAGATGTTTGCTGCACAGAGATTCCCTCTGCTGCTAAACTTTGACGAAAGTGACGTAAGAAATTTTGTGTAGGGTCAAATACTGCGATCGCATTAATATCTGGTTGTGAATTTACAGCCAGTTGTCCTTGCAAATACAGCACAGCGCCTTTTAAGTCACGCTTAACTTCTACTAACCCTGGTTCATCTTTTTGCGCCGTGACAGAATTATTTTCAACTCGCCACTGATACGCCTCTGTAGGATCAGCCCATTTAATTTGCAGTGGTTTTCCTATAGCTTGGGGTAACACTGTTAATACAGCAGCATTTTCATTCAAAATCAAACTATTGACTGGTGCGCCATAATAAGCTTGTACATCTTCCCATTGCCAACTAGGATTTATCAAATCTCCTTGAAAATAACTATCATCAGCAATTAAATTATTGACTTGAGTAATGCCCTGTTGACGTAATTGCTTGGCTAATAGTGTTAATTGAGCATTTTTTAAACTGGGGTCTCCTCGACCAACTACACGCAAATTGCCATCAGCATCTTGATAAACAGAGGTACGAATGCGAAAATCTGCGCCTAATTGCTTCAGCGCCGCAGCTGTCGTCAACAACTTAGCATTAGAAGCAGGTGTAAAGTATTTTTCAGCATCGTGGCTGTAAAGCGTTTGCGTAGAAGCTAAGTTTTTAACTAAAATTCCCCAACGAGCGCGGCTAAATAAAGGACGATTGATTGCAGAATCTATAGATGTTCTTAGTTCAGCAGGACACAGTGATTTTGTGGTAGTTGCAGGGGGAACTGGAGTTTGGGCTGTAACTGCTTGTTGGGTAATTCCAGTCTGGGTTCCCAGCAACAGTAGCAGCAAACTCAGGGAAATTTTGCGAGAAAACATACTTAAACTTCTACATTGAGAACTGACAGTTATATTATTTTGTAGTGTTTGGCGATCGCCGCAGGCAGTATACTAAACGTATTAAAATTTACTAAGGAATAAATAGCCTACTCACGCCTAAATAATTTTCAACATAAAGTACAATCTCGATCAGGCACTCAACACACTGTTCTCGATATTTTCTTTCTATATATGCGGTCAACATTTGCAAGAGTAATTACAGGTAAAGATGTTGGCAGACTTTCTTGACGTATCACTTGTTCTAAAGAATCTTCTCCCTTCATACTGCGATTCGCTGTTAAGAGAATCATCTGCTTTTCTTGAGCAAATAGCCAAACCATCCTATCGCTGCTTTCTGTTGAACAAATCATAGTTCAAGTTATTGATTATCTGTGGGTACTGATTGCCAAGCAACCCGATGTTTCCAGTGCGATGTGAAATTAAGTTGAACTGCTTGGTTAAAGTCCTCCAAAGCTGCTGAAAAAGCTTTCTCTTTTAGCTTTGCTGCACCTTGGTTGTTCAACTGTTTAGGGTATTGTGGATTCCATACATATTTTTGACAAGTTTGGTAGGCAATTTCTGTATCACTGCCATTTTCAGGATTTTGAAAGACGGGATGATAATGTAACCTGTTGCAGCAAACTTGCAACCATTCTTGCCACCCACACTGCCACAAGCGGACTGTTCCATCAAGACTACCACTGGCAATCAGTTTCCCATCAGGGCTAAAAGCTGCGGAATTTACCCAATACTCATGCCCGCGCCAAGGTTGACCAATGGG
>NZ_DF978438.1:5000-142315 GCF_002897135.1 Nostoc cycadae WK-1
CAAGATCGCTTGTTCTAATCATCTGCTATCTCGCCAAACAGCACCAAGAACTGATTCGCCGTGCTGTTGGGTTACTAGAGCAAATGGCGGAAAACAACCGGGAACCTCATCAGGCTGCTTTACTTGGAGATTATATTGATGCTTTTTGCAATACTTACCAAGAGCGGATGGAAGAGGATGACCAAATCTCAACGGAATTACTAACCCACCTAGCACTTAAGCTGCTTGTAGACTTGTTATTCTACAGCGCTCCTGGTGGACACCGCCGTCTCTGGCTCGCACTCATCGACTCCGCAAAATATTGAAAACGTCTCCTTCCCAGTTTCTGCTATGCCTGTATCAAATTCTGTCATTCGTCGCTACACACCCCCCACTTGCACACTAGAAGTATTGGCGCAAAGCTCTCCTTTGTCCCATTGGATGGGGAAAAGTGTCATTAAGCAACTCAGCTTTGAGTTACGCATTGACGATCCACGACTACCAGAAGAACGCAGGGTTGTAATTCGGGGCGATCGCGACCAACTCGAAGCTTTGTGTGATGCCGTCACCACCTATGTGCAAGAATTTCTCCAACAGTCCCCAGAAAGCTTTGGGATGAGTTTTTCTGCTCCCCAAGACTCAACTAAAACATCTGATAATTCAGAGTTGGGGGATGTTCACCAATCTTCCCTATCAACACAAACTTTAAAATCTTTCACATCAGATATACCCAGAACCAAAATATATCTAGAACCAAGCAGTTCTTTAACTCACAAGCTGCATCTTGGTTCTCTCGCCAGTCAAGCATCTAGCTTATTCATTCAATTAAGTCTGTTGCAGCTTTTTGATTTAGCCTCAGCCTTGGATGAATATTCCGCCGATGTCGTGGCGTTACCTGCTTTGAATAATACCAGTTCTGTTGTGCGCTTCCCGGCTTGGGCATCTGTAGCCGCAGTTTTGGTTTTAAGTGTCGGTTTATTGCCAATAACTGTACAATACGCCAATAATTATCGGCAAAATCAACCAACAACAGCCAACAAAAATACTTCCACAGAGTCTGATGTGGCTTTAGCACCTTCACCTTCAGCTAACTTGAATACACCGTTACCGGGACTAACACCTTCCGATAATTTGCCATTGCTACCACCTATCGAATCGACTCTTCCTCTCCCGACTTCTCGTTTACCGACACAACCTGTTCTATCTCCTGGGGCTAATATTTCTGCTAACTCCCAAACATCTTTGGGTTTACCGTCAACATCTTCAAAAAATGTTTTGAACGTACCTCAGACAACAATTAGTGCCAAGAATAATCTATCAACTACCCCATCTACAAAAATTTCTGGTCAACAAATTGCGCTGAATCCAAATCTTAATCTGAACCCTGCACAACCAATTACTAAGGGTGAAATTACTTTACCTCAAAGGCGGAGTCTCCCATCTCGTTTATCTGGGACGGATAATTTATCATCTACTAGCAGCATTCCAGCAGTTCCACCGCCTCTAGCGACTCTGCCAAATGAAAGCCGCAGTAACAATTTTCCTCAAGGTTACTCACCAACAAACCAACAATTAGGGGAGAAAATCAATTCTTCTCTTCCGTCTTCAGCCGCTGATAGTAACCCATTTATTGATAGATTGGGGGATGATCCTAAAACTTCTGCACCCTCCAATATAGCTACTAACAGCACAATATTTGATACAACCCAAATAGCAGAAGCCCGAAGTTTCTTTCAGAAACGTTGGCAACCACCATCTGGATTAACCCAAACATTAGAATACAGCTTGACTGTGGATGTTGATGGTTCTATTGCGCGGATTTTACCGCTGAATAAGCCTGCAAGAGAATTTATTGACAACACAGGAATACCTGCTATTGGGAAGCCTTTTGTTTCTGGTAATAAATCTGGTCAAAATATCAGAATTCGGGTTGTTTTCAGTCCTGATGGTAAAGTAAAAACATTTTCAGAATCTGAGTAATTAAATCGAACAAGTTCATGCCATTTATCTAACTGGTACATAGTTTTGTGCCAGTTATTCTTTTGTTTCTGGACTTTTTATGGAAGTTTTACAGTCCAGTTAGCAAAGTGGTAATTCTATTATTGCCATTAAGTATGCAAATCAATACGATTTCTATAAATCCCTAAAAGCAAAGGTCGAGAATATGCAACCACTAGGTTCACCAAAAGATAGTGCAGCTTGGATTATTCAAACATGGGCTGCTTTCATAATTTCTATTTCTATGACCACCTTTGGTATTGTTAATTTGCCTGTTGATAGCTGGATTAAAGGTTTTATGGGTATGGGTTTAGCTTTTTCTGTTGGTTCAACTTTTACATTGGCCAAAACCACCAGAGATTTACATGAAGCTAAAAGATTAACTGCGAGAATTGATGAGGCAAAAGTAGAAAAATTACTTTCACAACATGATACTTTAAATTTAAAATGAGCAGACCTCTCTTCTGACACTCCCGAAAAAAATCAAAAACAAGGTTGAAAACTTAGGCTAGGCTAAGATCTGTGAATTTATTTTTTAGTATGATAAACATCACTATCGCTTTATCCTAAAACTTTTGCGTTACCAGAATTTTATGTTTTCCTCTGGCAAAAGTGACAGAAGAGAGACATAGTTTCTCATTTTAGTGGACGCAATTTAGTTGAGGTTATATCAAGTTGAGATAGAGGGAATGCAACTGTTCCACTCTTATTATAAGTACTTATCCGAACCTGATATTACTCCATATCTCTTCCGTGCAACATTCCCATCAACTTGCGTTTGCGGGCGTGGATTGCCATTAATTTGTTGTGATAATTTGACCATTCAGTTTGTCGATCTGATGCTGAGTAAGCAGCGCGGGCCTTTTTTAGCCAATCAACTGCGGCATCATAATATTCTGCTTTACCTGCATCCATAATTGCTTCGGCATGGCGACAAGCATGAGTAATCACCCACTCAGGACGATGAGGAATAGCCGCATCCATCACACGATGAATAATATCAGAGTGATAGATATTAAGTTCATTAGCGATCGCGATCGCCTCATCAATTAATCCTTCATGTAAGAAAATATCCACCTTAATTGGGGCAGTTTCCCAACCACTATAGGCAAGAAGAGTTTTTAACAAATCAGGTTTGACCCTTTCCCATTTATCCCCAGCTAAATTTTGAATATTTTGGTATTCTTCTAAAGAAGGGTGTGCCTGAAAAGCCAGTTTTTTTGCTTGCAAAGCTGTGGTTTGATCTCCCAACTTCTGAGCTAAATCACTTGTCCAAAGACCCAAATCATATTGACAATTTCCCTTTAAATGCAAGCCAATTTGAGCAATGTGTAACGCTTGTTGTAATGCTCCTTGTTCTTGCAGAGTTTTCCCCAAGGCAAAGGCTTCTTCCATTGAGTTCATTTCAGTTTGGGCAACTGCTAAGGCTTCTTCTACTCTGCCGAGTCTGCCTAGCATAGTTAAATATTGCCGAGTTTGCCCTTCCGCCTCCGCCAGATATAAGTATTCTTGATAACGTTCTTGCCGTTCCAGAATTTTTAGTCGAATTAAAGCTAAATCATCAGCATAATCGGGAATTTTTGCGTCCCATACGCCCCTTTCACTAATCTTGCCTTGCAAAATTTCTACCAGGGGTGGGTAATCCCAACCTTGGTGCAAAGCATCTAAACTTAAAGCAAAATCAACATCCCATTCATCTTGCCAGACTTCCAAATTTACCTGGATGTCCACTTTTTCTTCATCGCTCAGTTCAGCAGTCAGAATGGCTTCACACCAAGCATTATTCAATTCCCAGGCAATTTCATCATAGTCAGCACCGTACTCAGCTACTTCATACCAATTTTCGATACAGGTAGAAGTAATTGCTTCTAAAACTGCGATCGCTTTATTTCCTTCTCCTTGTTCAGTCAAATCTACAGCAGATTGCACTAAACTCAGTAATTCCTCGGCAATTGGGTCTTCTTCGCAACCATCCTCAAAATAGCGCACACCATCGTGAATAATCTGCCGTACTTGCCGCCGCACAGGATTTGTATCAATGGGATGCTGGCGCAGAGATTTGAGCTTTTTTCCTTGGGGTGCAGGATTAGTCATCCAGATCACATGACGATCAATTGTATCGATCAGTTGAGGATGTTCTGCGACTAATTCTTGTACTAGCCTTTGAGTTTGAATATGATCTAGACGATCTAGCAATTGTTCTAAAGTCGGACGATGCTCAATAATTTCTGGCTGGCGCACACAAACAAGCATAGTTGCCACAATGTGTTTACACCATCCGTCAAAATTATAGGCACAGGTGCAATTTGCCGAGGTTAAACTATGACCGTCAAAACTGAGGCTGACACGATAAGGTCTAGCTTCACTACCATCAACTTCTGCGTGTAACAAATTACCGCGTCGAGTGATGGTATCCACAGCCCCTGACTCAAAATAAGCCTCACCGCGTTGGTAAGACTTGGCGTTAGCATAACGACGGATGGTAAATTCACTGATTTTGGGAATAGACATCGGGCGATCGCGTACGAAAATCCTATGCGTAAATGAATTTTAGATCCAGGTTGGCTTTTCGGCTGATACCGATTTTGAATTCCCAGTCATAACCATCAGGCTGTTACTGAAATTTCCAACAATACGATACTAGTACAAGAAAGCAAAAGACAAAATATTTACGTCAAGAGTAGTCTATTTCTGCTTTTGACCACTAGTATTTTCTAATACTAATTATCTACGTTTAATTATCCAATGTATTGATGGATTAAAGTACAAGCAAGTTCCCAAAATCAAAACAAGAAGTTTTGCTACCTACTTGTAATAAATTTTCCAGTTCAAGATTTTTGGAACTGTTAAATGGTAAAGATTGTGAATCTAAAATGCCAAATTGGTATGACAACCTGAATCAGTTATTATACCTTTCTCCAAAAAATTAACCATATCAGTATAAAATTCAATAAGTGAATAATGTTTACTAAAATTGTCAATAAATTTATCTCTTAGCTTGTTAGCGTGAATGATAATAGTTGATTTAGCCATTCCCAACTCTCAATGGGTTGTCAGGATAGCTAGTCAAGTTGAGAATAAATAGGCGAAGCACACGGGGAAACTAACGTGAGTCAAGGATTTGATTACGATTTAGTAATTATTGGCGCTGGTGTAGGCGGACATGGCGCAGCCCTACACGCGGTAAGCTGCGGTCTGAAAACAGCGATTATCGAAGCAGCTGACATGGGCGGAACCTGTGTCAACAGGGGCTGTATTCCATCAAAGGCGCTGCTGGCAGCAGCAGGACGTGTGCGGGAGTTACGCAATGCCCATCACCTCAAGTCACTGGGCATTCAAATTGGTCATGTGGAGTTTGATCGTCAATCGATCGCCGATCATGCAGGTAATTTAGTCTCGAAAATTCAAGGCGATTTAACTAACAGCTTAAAGCGTCTGGGCGTAGATATTATCAGGGGTTGGGGCAGAATCGCCGGGACACAGAAAATCACTGTCTCTGGAGATGGCAGTGACAAAACAATTACTGCTAAGGATATTATTCTTTCTCCTGGTTCAGTTCCCTTTGTCCCTCCGGGGATTGAAGTTGACGGCAAAACGGTCTTTACTAGTGACCAAGGTGTCAAGCTAGAATCTCTCCCGCCTTGGGTGGCAATTATTGGTAGCGGTTACATCGGCTTAGAATTTTCGGATGTATATTCAGCTTTGGGCTGTGAAATCACGATGATTGAAGCCCTAGACCAATTAATGCCAGGGTTTGACCGTGATATTGCCAAACTCGCTGAACGGGTATTAATTACCCCCCGCGATATTGAAACCAAAGTTGGTATCTACGCCAAAAAAGTTATTCCCGGTTCACCGGTAGTAATTGAACTCGCAGATTTCAAAACCAAAGAAGATTTAGAAGTCATCGAAGTCGATGCTTGCTTAGTAGCCACAGGGCGCATCCCCGCCACTCAAAACCTGGGTTTGGAATCTGTAGGGGTAGAATTAGACAGACGGAATTTTATTCCTGTAGACGATCGCATGGCAGTATTGAGTGCAGGCGAAGTTGTTCCCCATCTTTGGGCAATTGGTGATGCCAATGGCAAAATGATGTTGGCTCATGCAGCTTCGGCTCAAGGTATTGTAGCTGTAGAAAATATCGTCGGGCGATCGCGGACTGTTGATTATCGCAGCATCCCCGCCGCCGCCTTCACTCACCCAGAAGTTAGCTATGTCGGTTTAACTGAAACCGCCGCCAAGGAATTAGGACAAACAGAAGGTTTTACCGTTGGTACTAGTAAGAGTTACTTCAAAGGTAACTCCAAAGCGTTGGCAGAAAACGAAGCCGACGGTATCGCTAAGGTAATCTATCGCCAAGACACAGGCGAAGTTTTAGGTGTTCATATCTTTGGGATGCACGCCTCCGACTTAATTCACGAAGCCTCAGCCGCCATTGCTAAACGTGAATCTGTCCATACCCTCGCCCATCTAGTTCACGCCCACCCCACCCTCTCGGAAGTACTAGATGAAGCCTATAAACGGGCAGTAACTATTTAGTCATTTGTTCTTTGTCATTTGTCCTTTGTTAATCAGCAAGGGACAAATGACTAATGACCATTGACCAATGACTAATGACCATTGACCACATTGACTCTTGACTACCTATGCAAATCCGTCGCCGTTCACCTAGCCCCGCTATAGATGTATCCATCTTGCGCTATCAGGTTGCTGTACCAGATGCACAACCTAACAATATTTTGGAAGAAATTGTCTGGCAAAAAGAAGTTGAAGTTGACCAACTGCGGGCAAAACAGCCTTTGGTTGAATTACAAAAACAAGCACTCTCCGCACCACCAACGCGAGATTTTATCGCCGCCCTCAAACAAGGTAAAACCAAACCAGCGTTAATTGCCGAAGTCAAAAAAGCTTCACCAAGTAAAGGCGTTTTACGCGAAGATTTTGACCCTGTGGCGATCGCCCAATCCTATCAACAAGGTGGTGCTAGTTGTATTTCTGTTTTGACAGATGTGAAATTTTTTCAAGGCAGCTTTGACAACTTAGCTAAGGTACGCGCTGCCGTCGATTTACCCTTATTGTGTAAAGATTTTATTATCTATCCTTACCAAATGTATTTAGCCCGCATTCAGGGTGCGGATGCCGTTTTATTAATTGCGGCTATTTTAAGTGACCAAGACTTACAGTACTTCATCAAAATTGCTAAAGCCCTAAAAATGGCAGCATTAATTGAAGTCCACAGTCTAGAAGAACTTGATCGCGTATTGGCGTTAGATGATGTCTCTTTAGTTGGCATTAACAATCGCAATCTTGAAGATTTCACCGTAGATTTGCAGACTACCTGTCAACTTTTACAAGCTAGGGGTGAACAATTACAAGCAAGAAATATTTTAGTTGTCAGTGAATCAGGTTTACATACACCTAAAGATTTGAGTTCAGTAGAACAAGCAGGTGCAACCGCTGTGTTAATTGGCGAATCATTAATCAAACAACCCGATCCAAAATTAGCGATCGCCCAGATTTTACCCAAGAATAATGCCATCTAAAGCTATCTTGCTCTGTAAAAGCAGAGCAAATACTTTTTGTATTAAATAGAGCGTATTAGCTTATGTAATTACACTTATCTTTCTTAAAACTTCACTGTTAAATACACCTATTTCATAACTAAATATTTGTTTTTTGTGTAACAATTCATGGCAAGAGATAAACTCTAAATAAGACAAATTATACATCTGCAATATTTAAGCCACATGGAGCAAATTCCTCTACCGTCACCCATCCACTACGAATTGATACTCCAACTTTTAGAAAGACAAACCTTGTTAGCCGTCAATCAAAATCCCGATTTGCGACATCAGGTCAATCAACTCATTATTACTCTTCGCAAAGCAGCAGTCCAGCAAAAACGGCTAGAAGAAATTTGTGAGGTGACATCTGTGGCTATTGACCACCGTTGGTCGCTCAATCATCATATTGCGGAGAAAGTGGTTGTGCCTGACTGACGAGGATATTTTGCGATTATTTTATAAAAATTGAAATAACAAAATACCCGATTTCCTAAAGAAGTCGGGTATTTTATTATTCATCAATAATCTATAACTCTTATATCAAAACATATTTTATCAATTTTTTTTTGTTTGATTGTCAATGAAAATACGTTTTTAAAATTTATATTGATGCTGTTAATAATCTTACAAAATAGCTCTAATCTATGTGACGAAATCGCAATAAATAGATGTTTTAACTAATTTTTTTATTTTTAAATTGCCTATGATAGGAATAGGTCAATTCATGTCTTGAAATAAATTATGCCAAAACGTGTAATTAAAGAAGTTAACAGTTGGTTTCAGCGAGAAAGCATCGTTAATAACCTAGAAAGATTTCAAGACTTTATTATTATCTCTCTGTGTGTTGGTTTATTCTGCGTCATGCTAATTAGACTAGGAGATATGTTCTTCTCCTTTTTGCATCCCTTAGATGTACGAGAAATCACATCCGATATTTTGTTTATTTTGATTCTTGTAGAGTTGTTTCGTCTACTAATTGATTACTTACAAACCCAGCAGATATCAGTAGGAGCAGCAGTTGAAATTACGATAGTTTCTGCATTACGGGAGGTAATTTTACGCGGAGTGTTAGAAATACAGCAAAATCAGCTTTTTGGAATTTCTACATTTTTATTAGTTTTAGCAGTCATTTTTATTGCTTTACCTTTAGTGTCCACCTTTTTTGGACATGCTAACAGTCACAATCATGAAACCTTGCCAGAAGCAACAGAAATATTGTCAGATAAAACTTTAACTGCGGATTAAATATAATGAGAAAATTATAATGCTGAATCAGATATTAGATTGAAAGTAGGATGAATGTTATTTGAGTGTTCTGAAATACCCCTTTGTAAGTAGGAATTAGAGGATATCTGTTAGTCACTGGAAGATGTAGTAATCTTGCATAATAGCCATATATGTATTCATTGGAGACCCCTTTACTTTTGAAGAAATCTTTGTCAAATTCTCCTTATGCCTATTCAAGCTCAGGCTAAGAAGATAAATCTCTTTTTTTGGAGAAGTTTCAGCAATGGATCAGGTTGTCATCAATGATACAACGTTACGTGATGGCGAACAGGCAGCAGGTGTTGCTTTTAACTTAGAGGAGAAAATCGCGATCGCCAAATTTCTTGATGCGATCGGTGTTCCAGAAATAGAAATTGGCATTGCGGCGATGGGTGAAGCAGAACAACAAGCGATCGCATCAATTGTTGATTTAGGTTTGCAAGCTCATCTTTTAGGTTGGAACCGTGCGGTTATTGCCGATATTCAAGCTTCTATCGCTTGTGGTTTAAAGCGAGTGCATATATCTATTCCTGTCTCTGCAATTCAAATTGGGGCAAAATTCCAGGGAAAATGGCAATTAGTATGGCAAAAGCTCAAAGATAGTCTGAGCTTTGCTCTAGATCAAGGATTGTTTGTCTCTATAGGAGGAGAAGATTCTTCCCGCGCCGATGAACAATTTCTTTTAGATACAATACTTTCTGCTCAAGAATGGGGTGCATCGAGGTTCCGCTTTTGTGATACCGTAGGCATTCTTGACCCGTTCACAACTTACGACAAGGTAAAAAAATTGGTCACATCCTTGTCCATACCTGTAGAAATGCACACTCACAATGATTTTGGTCTAGCGACAGCCAATGCCCTAGCAGGTATACAAGCTGGTGCATTATCTGTAAATACTACCGTCAATGGGTTAGGTGAAAGGGCGGGAAATGCAGCTTTAGAAGAAGTTGTGATGGCACTTAAACATCTATCAAAGATGGATTTAAGTATAGACACGCGGCGTTTATTAGAAATATCTCAACTGGTAGCCACAGCATCAGGTTACGGCTTACCCCCTTGGAAGGCAATTGTCGGCGAAAATACCTTTGCCCACGAATCAGGTATTCATGCTCATGGAGTGTTACAAAACCCCCATACATACGAACCATTTGCCCCAGAAGAAATTGGCCGCGAACGGCGTTTAGTGGTTGGTAAACATTCTGGTCGCCATTTATTATCTAATCTGCTGCAACAACATGGCATTATTCTGAATCATGAAGAAACTCAATCTGTGTTAAATGCAGTTAGGCAAGAATCAATGCAGAAAAAGCGCAGTCTCACAACACAAGAACTTTTATCTTTAGTAGCACATACACAGTGATTCTCAAGCAACCTAGGTTCGGCAATGTCTACAACATAAAAATTAGGCTTTGACTGAATCCAAAGCATTGCCCAACTGACTTTTATGTCATAAAGTAGCTGGTGCAAGATATCGGCTTTGTTGGGTTAATCTTCAAGAAGGCTTGCGCCGAGGATATCACTCCACCCAACTTAGCATTTTATCAACTGAAATGTATTGTGTAGTGTCAGTCATCACTAGTGGTGTTGAGTTAATTTGACTAATAGGAGCAGGCTGCATATCTCGATAATCGAGGATTTGGACAATAATTAGATAAGCAATAGCCAGCAAGATAGAAATTGCACCTGTAACAATAGCGACTATTTTTGAACGATTCATCAATATTTCCTGTGTTGTAATTTTTTCCGGTTCTTAATATCTACATTGCCACAAGATAGTAGGTAACAGGCAACAGGACAACAAAAAATCGGCTTATCTGAACTGTATTGTTTGATAAGCAGCGATCGCTATTGCTAAATTTTTTTATTCTGTCATCTACTCTACTAAGCACTTCGTAATGCCACAATTGGGTCAAGTTTAGCAGCACGACGGGCGGGAACGACACCGAAGAATAAGCCAATCGCACCGGAAATCCCCACGGCGGTAGCAATGGTAATGGGAGAGATACTTGCTTCTAATGGTGTTAAGGTTGCGACTAGCATAATTCCGCTGACACCAACAGCAGTCCCGACTACACCACCAATGGCGGAAACAATGATCGCTTCAATCATGAACTGTAACAAGATATCTTGTTCGGTTGCGCCGATCGCTTTTCGCAGTCCGATTTCTTGGGTGCGTTCGGTGACGGAAACCAACATAATATTCATGATACCGATACCGCCAACAAATAAGGATATGCCAGCGATCGCCGCCAGCATAATTGTTAATGCACCTGTGATTTGTCCCACAGTTTGCAACGCATCTTTTTGGGTGCGGATAGTAAAGTCATCTTCACCGATGATTTTGTGGCGTTGGCGCAGCAAGTTGGTAATTTGAAACACTGCTGCATCTACACTATTGGCGTTTTTTGCTGAGGCGACGATGTAAGTTAACTCTAATCCGAATGGAGAAGTCCGCCCAACAATGCGGTTTGCCATTGTAATTACCGGGATCAAAGCCGCATCATCATAATCAACGCCTAGGCTGGAACCTTTACCAACTAACACCCCAATCACGCGAAAGCTGGTATTGCTGATGCGTAACTGCTGTCCCACAGGGTTACTATTACCGAAAAGTCGTTCAGCTAATTTTGCACCCAGCACTACCACTTGGTTACTGCGTTTCATATCGACTTCCGAAAAAAACCGCCCTTTGTCGGTTTCAAAGTCGCGCACATTTAAAAAGCTGGGCGTTGTGCCGATAATATTGACATCGGTGTTTTTGTTAGCGTAAGTCACTACTTGTCTGCTATTTAACTCCGCCGTCACCTCGGCGATAGTTGGTACTTGAGTAGCGATCGCTGTAGCATCTTCCAAGACTAAAGTTTTTGGGACATCACGAGAAATACGTTCGGTTTCTTGATTCCCCGGAATGACAAACAACACATTCGGCCCTAGAGATTCTAACTCATTAGAAACATATTTCTGTCCACCTTCCCCAATGCCAATCATGGCAATTACCGAAGCGTTACCAATCACGATACCCAGCATGGTGAGAGCGCTACGCAGCTTATTCGACAGCAGAGTTTTCCCCGCCATTTGTACGCTTTCTAAGAAGTTCATTGGTTTTGTTCTTCCTGCGCCTTCTTGATTTTATAATCCTTGGGTAAGTCAACAAACACGCGATCGCCCACTTCTACTCCTGATAAAACTTGAGTTTGGTCTTGAATTTGCGCTCCTGTTGTCACTTCCCGAAACTGAGGCTGATTTTTAGCATCGGGGACAAGGACACCAGTTTTACCTTTTTCGGTGACAATGGCCACGGTTGGTAATACTAAAGTATTGCTGACGCGATCGCCTAAAAAAGTCAAGTCTAAATTTAAGCCAGAACGGAGTTTATCTGTCCCTGTATCTAAAGCTACCCGCACCTGAAAAGATGTCACACCTTGTTCTAGTACTGCTTCTGGTGCAATCAAGCGTACACGACCTTTAAATACTTGATCAGGATAAGCATCAGCCACAATTTCCACTTCTTGTCCTGGTTTAACTCTGCCAATATCTGCTTCGGGTATTTTTGCTAATACTTCTAAACCTTTAGCAACAGCCACAATTGAACTAGAAGTCGCCGACGCATCTGAAGAAGCAGAGGTAGTTGGTGTGACAAATGCACCGATATTGGCATATTTCTGCGTGATAATTCCTGCAAAGGGAGCGCGAATTACAGTCTCCTGTATTTTGACATCAGCTGCGGCTAACTGAGCTTGCGCTGCTTTGACTGCGGCTTGACGTTGAGCAATTTCTTCTTTACGTGTGCCATCTTGTAATAAAACTAAGGCGGCTCTAGCTTCAGTGACAGCGGCTTCTTTCATCTCGATTTCTTCGCTGCGTGAGCCACTTTGCATTAAAGACAACCGACGACGAGCTTCTTCTAAATTCGCTTTAGCAGATTTATCTTCACTGACTGCTTGATCTAATAATTGCTTTTTCTCCGCACCTTGTTGATAAAGATATTGATAACGTTTAACTTGTTCTGCGGTGTAATTTACCCTTGCTTGGGCTGCATCTACTTGGGCTTGAGTTTGAGCAATTTCTTGGGGACGATTACCTGCACGGGCTTGGGCTAACTGCGCTTGGGCTTGAGACAACCGCGCCTTTGCTTGAGTAATTTCTTGGGGACGAGTCCCTGCTAAGGCTTCATCTAACTGGGCTTGGGACTGGGCTAAATTAGCGCGATACTGAAGAATTTGCGCTTGTAAATCCCCTACATCCATCCTGGCGATAATTTGATTTTGCTCTACGCGATCGCCTTGTTCTACATATAATTCTGCCAGCACCCCAGGATTTTTCGGACTGATATTCACACTTTGTATAGGTACAACCTTACCACTGGCAGTAATTTTCAAAGTCACATTTTTAGCTTCTACCGGCACAGTTAGTTGTGTAATATCCTGTTCACCAGCTGATCGATTAACTATGTTGGCGGTAGTAGTAACACCAACCACAACAGCACCCGTGGCTATCAACCCAATCAGCCAGCGGAATGGGTGATAAACTTTGCCAATAACGGGAACTTCTATGTAGGTGTTCATAAATCACGGTCTAACGAGTACTTTTGGGCTTTTGAGTTGGTCTATACAAGCTATAAGACTAAAAATTATGGGGATTTTTCATATATGAAGAATTATGGAAGATATAAATTAACGTTCCTTAATATTAGTCTTTAGTAATTTTACTTGCCTTCACCTAAATGGGTGAACTGAGATATTGAGTCAATAGTAATTTGTGATTCATACTTTGCCCACATTTTCACTTTCTGCAAAAATTGAACCTAGCTCATAAAAAGTGATGAAAAAGCTAACCATACTAGCTTTTGCTGGTTTATAGACCTATTTATATGCCTTTGCCCTGGAATGAGATCATAATAACGATAGATTTTTATCAATCAAATTTAGCCCAAATATTCATTAATTATCTAAAAAATATTTCCGATTGACATATTTTTCTGATTGTCATACGTATCTTTTTATCAGCTAGTTTGTCAAGTTTAATTTTAAAAATATCTGCTAAAATTGCTAAAAAAATTTGACATATTATTAACACGATATTTTTTGTAAGATCAATTTTCTATTAATCTTTTTTTTGTGAATTATCCTAAACAAATCATAGACACTAATTTTATGCGATTTTAGAGTTTTATATTTATTGTCAGATATTTAATATATAGTAGTCATCAATTATTCATAAACAACAAGATCCCCGACTTCTTTAAGAAGTCGGGGATCTGAGCTTCTCTATTGTCATTGCTGAAATAATTAGAAATGCTATAGTTTTTTGGCTCATAGCTAAATTCATTCAGCCAAATATAGGCTAAAAAGCTTATCCCCCAAAGAATAAACATGGATTTAATGTAGTCTGGTTACTGAGCAGCAAAATTGAGTAATTGCCCAGATAAGCAGATTAATTAAAAAACAACAGTCCTTTATGATACTATTAATAAATATCAAAATGATTTAACATCAAATTTAGAGTTCTGTAGGTATAGCATGGTCTTTTGGCGCTGCTTGGCTGCCTCTAGCTTGATTATTTGCTTCACTTCTGGCTGCGATAGCAAAGCACAATCATCAATAAAAAACACCCAGCAAGTGGTACAAGAAATTAATGTTTCTCAGTTGCTGACAGAAGCAAAGACGAGTCAAAAGGCAGAAAATTTATTTCATCAAGGCAATAAATTATTAGATGCACAACAATATCAAGAAGCCATAGTAGCTTATGATAAAGCGATCGCCTTTAAACCAGACAGTGCAGATGCTTGGATTAACAGAGGCATAGCTTTGACAAAACTGCAAAAACACACAGAAGCATTAGCGTCTTATGATCAAGCAATCGCTATCAAAGCGGATAAAGATGAAGCTTGGTATAACCGAGGTAATGCTTTAGCATCATTACAAAGTTATGCAGCCGCAATTTTAGCTTATGATCGAGCGATCGCCATTAAACCAAACAAACAAGAAGCCTGGATTAACCGAGGTATCGCCTTAACAAAACTGCAACGTTATCAAGAGGCTTTAGCATCTTATGATCAGGCGATCGCTATTAAGCCAGACAAGCCAGAAATTTATTACAATCGAGCTTGTACTTATGCCTTGCAAAACAAAGTAGAATTAGCAATTACCAACTTAAAAGCTGCCATACGCCTAGTTCCAGGAAAATACCAACAATTAGCGAAAACCGATCCAGACTTTAAAAAAGTGCGTAGTGATCAAAGATTTCAAAAATTAATTCAATAGCTGCTTGTGACAGCCATAAATTTTAGCAATTGCTAGATAGATGAGGAAAATAAATAATCTAAAACATAGACAATAAATAGTTTTCCAGCCTATTTTCTGTTGGCTATTCCCTGCTATATAAGTAATACTATACACTCTGCTGCAAGTTACAGGGTATGATTTGGATTAACTAAATCTAATCTCTGCGTTGCTTTGCTCGCTGCGATCAAAAATAATATATGAAAAAATTACTGATTACCGGAGCCAGTGGTTTTTTAGGATGGCATCTTTGCCAACTAGCAAAACCAGAATGGGAAGTTTATAGTACTTATAACTCACATTTTATAGAAATTCCGGGAATCAAAATACTGAAAGTCAATTTAACAGACTTTCAAGAATTAAAACAACTATTTAACGATATTAATCCAGCCGCAGTTATTCATACAGCCGCCCACTCACAACCCAATTTTTGTCAAATTTATCCTCAAGAATCACACTTAATTAATGTCATGGCATCTTGCAATATAGCTGGACTATGTGCAGATTATTCGATTCCTTGCGTGTTTACATCAACTGATCAAGTTTTCAATGGTTTAACTGCTCCTTATCATGAAGCTGCACCAGTATGCCCCATCAATATTTATGGTGAGCAAAAAGTCATGGCTGAGATGGGTATGTTAGAGCGATATCCTATGACCGCAGTCTGCCGGATGCCTTTATTATTTGGCAGTGCGACACCCACAGCACAGAGCTTTATTCAACCATTTATTCAAACTTTAAAGGAAGAAAAAGAATTAAGTTTATTTATTGATGAATACCGCACACCAGCCAGTGCGATAACAGCAGCTAAAGGATTATTGTTAGCCTTACAAAAAGTGAATGGTATCATTCACCTAGGAGGGAAAGAAAGGATTTCCCGCTATGACTTTGGGCAATTATTGGTAGAAGTATTCAAACTACCACCCACAGGCATAAAAAGCTGTCGCCAAAAAGATGTAAAAATGTCAGCACCAAGACCAGCAGATGTTTCTTTAGATAGTTCTCAAGCTTTTGCTTTAGGATATCAACCTTTATCTATCAAAGAAGAATTAACAATAATAGCTAAGTATCAATAGGTTATCTTATATAATTTTCCGAGATTATTTTTAGAGATTCCAATACTTTGGATAAATAAATTATTAAAGTTGAGCAAGGTGTTTAATTTTTAAATCCTCCATTTTGCTGTTATTTCAATAGCTGCAACTTATCTCTCTAGAAAGAGGTTTCGTTCTGAAGGGTCTGCAACAATCTAAATTACTGAAAAGTATGAAATGGTTTGGGATTAATTACTTAAGACGAACAACAAAATGCTAATCAATTATTCATCCTGGCAAAAAAATAGAATATATGGTTTTTTAAAGCTTTTGTGATAAATGAATCCGCATTAATTTGAAAATTAAATAAGTATTTTAGTACTACTAAATTCTTTACGTGGAAAGGAGCTTATGTCTAATAGGTATAAGCCTAGTTTTTCAACGTTTAGCATCAGGATAAAAATAGGAAATAATCACTACCAAGAATTTTTTCCAATCAAACAAACAGAGTAGTTAGTCCATAAAAGGAACTTAAAACATGAAATCTCTTAATTTATCCAAGTCTGTTTTAGTGGGTTTATTCACCATCAGTTGTGCAATTGCATTATCCACGCCTATTTATGCTCAAACTGGAGGAAGTGGTACAGGTAGTGGAGGAAGTAGCGGAGCAGGAACAGGCACTACAGGTACAGGTACTAACGGAACTGGAACAGGAACAGGCACTACAGGTACTTACGGTACAGGTACTAATGGAACAGGAACAGGCACTACAGGTACAGGAACTGGAACCACCGGAACTGGCACAGGCACTACAGGTACTTACGGTACAGGAACTGGAACCACCGGAACTGGCACAGATACAACAGGCACTACAGGTACAGGAACCACCGGAACTGGCACAGGCACTACAGGTACTTACGGTACAGGAACTGGAACTACCGGAACTGGTACAGATACAACAGGTACTTACGGTACAGGAACTGGAACTACCGGAACTGGTACAGGCACTACAGGTACTGGCTCTGGCACCACTGGGACTGGAAGTGGTACAGGTACCACAGATACTTATGGTACAGGCTCCGGCACCACAGGAACTACTGGAAGTGGAACTGACACTACAAATACTAATGGAACAAACACAGGCACAACAAATACTACAGGCACAACATCTTACCAAGGAACTAATGATGTGAGAGGCGATCGCAATTCCAATTGGGGTTGGTTAGGTTTACTTGGTCTAGCTGGTTTAGCTGGTTTAGCTCGTAAGCGCCAAGAACCCACAGCTTACCGCGATCCTAATGAAGTACGTACTGGTTCTAAATATTAGATTGCCTGATCACTAACTCATATCATATCGGGCAAATTACTGGTGATATGTCATTGCGAGTGCAACGAAGTGGAACGACGCAATCGCCTGGACTATGGTATTACTTTGCTGCGCTATCGCTTCGCTCGTAATGACAAGTGTTTAGTCGGACTTGATATCACACCACTAAATTTTACCAACAAATTATAGATTCCCAACTTTTTTCCCAGAGTTGGGAATCTATATTTTTAGTGGATTTACAGTCTCAAATTTAGGTATAGAGCCTATTCTTATTTTGAATTCTGACTCCTGAATTCTTCAATTATATTGATTTATTAATCTGCCATCCCAGCAAAATCTTGATAAGCTGATGTCTAATGTCTACAGCCCTAGGATTGAAAGCAGTACTTCAACAGATCCAGCAACAAGACAGATATTAATCAATCCAGTCAACAAGAAGGATTTATTGAATGTCGGTGGGAATACGCTACGATTGGCAGGAAGCAGAAATTCAGAAGATTTATGATATGCCATTGCTAGAGCTTATTTATCAAGCTGCTAGTGTACATCGCCAATATCATGACCCTAAAAAAATACAGGTTTGTAAACTTATCTCCATTAAAACAGGAGGTTGCCCAGAAGATTGTGGCTACTGCGCTCAATCTTCTCGTTACAAAACAGAAGTGAAACCACAGGCACTTCTAGACAAAGATACAGTAGTGAATATTGCCCAAACAGCTAAACAAAAAGGTGTTAGTCGTGTCTGTATGGGTGCGGCTTGGCGGGAAGTGCGGGATAACTCTCAGTTTGAAATAGTGCTGGAAATGGTCAAAGAAGTGACCGATATGGGTTTAGAAGTCTGCTGCACCCTTGGGATGTTGACAGCCGACCAAGCGAAGCGATTAGAAACAGCCGGATTGTATGCTTACAACCATAACTTAGATACCTCAGAGGACTATTACAGCACAATTATTACTACCAGGACTTATAGCGATCGCCTGAATACAATTGAGAATGTTCGCCAAACTAATGTAACTGTCTGCTCTGGCGGTATCCTAGGCTTAGGTGAAACGGCTGAAGACCGTGTATCGATGTTGCACACCCTGGCAAATCTCAATCCTCATCCAGAGTCAGTTCCAATTAATATTCTTTCCCAAGTTGAAGGTACACCCTTAGAAAATCAACCAGATGTACCCATTTGGGATGTTGTGCGGATGATTGCTACAGCACGTATTGTTATGCCAACTTCTGATGTGCGTTTGAGCGCTGGCCGTGCCAGACTTTCTCAAGTTGAGCAAGCTTTCTGTTTTATGGCAGGAGCTAATTCTATATTTTCCAGTGACGACAACAAAATGCTCACTGTCACCACTCCTTGTCCAGATTATGATGCTGACCAGGAAATGTTGAACTTGCTGGGTTTAGAAATGCGTCCGCCTGTGCAAAGAGCAAATCAGATTGCTAGTCCTGCGGCGGTGGGATAAGTAAATAGGGTGTAAGGGTGTAGAATTTTGCCTAACTTATACCCTTACACCTTTATACCCTTAATTTTTAGAGGATTTTAGCAGCACGTAGACCGAACAACAGACCAGCTGCGATCGCTGTAAATAAACCTAAAAAACCGACGTAAGCAACTATTGCAAACATTTTGATGCTTCTCCACAATACTTCACTAAATCTATTGAACCATTAGTCAAGGGTCAATGGTCAATGGTCATTTGTCCTTTGTCATTTGTCATTGGTGATTATTTCACCCTCCTACACCCCTACACCCTGCTTTCCTCCCTCCGTTTGTTCCCAGATTGCGTTAAAATACAAGCCCACGGGCGCTTTTTAGGGTTGGGCAATGACTTCTACCATTAACGTTAATTTACCGCAGCAGTCTTACGAGATTGCGATCGCACCTGCCAGCTTAGATCAACTTGGTCAAAGTATGGCCAATCTCCAGCTAGGGCAGAAAGTAGTGTTAGTTTCTAATCCATCTATTTTCAAGCATTATGGCGAAAGAGCGATCGCATCACTCCAATCCGCAGGATTTAACGTGGCTAGTTATTGCTTACCAGCCGGGGAACGCTACAAAACCCTCAATTCCATCCAAAAACTCTATGATGTCGCCTTAGAAAACCGCCTGGAACGTTCCTCGACAATGGTCGCGTTGGGGGGAGGCGTAATTGGTGATATGACAGGTTTTGCCGCTGCAACTTGGCTGCGGGGAATTAACGTTGTTCAAGTACCTACCACCCTGTTAGCAATGGTAGACTCTGCTATTGGCGGCAAAACTGGCGTAAATCATCCCAATGGTAAAAACTTAATTGGCGCATTTCATCAGCCGCGTTTAGTCTTAATTGACCCAGAAGTATTAAAAACTCTACCTATGCGCGAGTTTCGTGCAGGTATGGCAGAAGTTATCAAGTATGGTGTGATTTGGGATGAGGAATTGTTTACCCAGATGGAAGCCAGCAAACATCTCAATCAACTCCGTTATATGAAGCCGGAACTGTTGAATGAAATATTAACTCGTTCTTGCCAAGCCAAAGCCGATGTTGTCGGTAAAGATGAGAAAGAAGGTGGACTACGGGCAATTCTCAATTATGGACACACTATTGGTCATGCGATCGAAAGCTTGACAGGTTATCGATTAGTTAATCATGGCGAAGCAGTTGCGATCGGTATGGTAGCGGCTGGACAAATTGCTGTCAACTTAGGTATGTGGCAACAAGCCGAAACAGACAGGCAAAATGCGATCGTTCAAAAAGCAGGTTTACCCACAAAATTACCTGCGGGTGTAGATATTGCTGCAATTATCGACGCACTGCAACTGGATAAAAAAGTCAAAGCAGGTA
Organism: Nostoc cycadae WK-1; assembly: GCF_002897135.1. Lineage (NCBI taxonomy): Bacteria > Bacillati > Cyanobacteriota > Cyanophyceae > Nostocales > Nostocaceae > Nostoc > Nostoc cycadae. The sequence continues at coordinate 25,269 of NZ_DF978438.1, forward strand.
AAGTTCGGTTTGTGTTACCAACCCAAATTGGTGTAGTCACAGTTACCGACCAAGTACCAGCAGATGTCATCCAGCAGGTATTACAAGGGATGCAATAGATTGCCTAGATAAAGGTTTGGTTCAGAGGTTGCTAGAACTTTTGCGATACCAAAAGCTGTTGCTAACCTACCGCATTAAAATTCCCAAACATGATCTGGATCATCAAGTGCCGCTTTCACAGTAGACAGATCAGTAAGGTTCTTGAAAGGACTAGACTTTGCCAATTCTACAACCGCACTTAGTGCCAAGCCAAGCTGTTGATTGTTACCAGACGATATCGCTTGATCAACTACTTGAAAAAGTGATTGAAAATTGTCAGCACGCTCATCAAAGGAATGCTCAAGATAACCAATTAAGAAATCACGTTTTGCTTTAATTTCAGCGAGAGTTACTTTCTCCCAGGCTTCAATCTCACAGCGTTTTGTCTTTTCCTCTTCTGCAATTATCAAATATTCAGTCCATGCTTGAACAACATCATTCAGACATTGTGCCGGACTGGCGAATGCTTCAGCACCTCTTACGAAGCTTTCTGGGTGCTTTTTATTTACCATATTCTTTCCTTAAATAATCTGAGTGCGAGACAAGCTGAAACCATGATTCTATAGTTGGATAAAACTTCTATTCCCTGGTCTAACTAGCAACGAAATCGTATTAACCCGAACTGAGATTAAATAGTACGATACTTTGCCTTTAACTCTGCTGCATCACAATTCAGATTGCCTTCAGTATCTAAAACGGGAGTTTTCATAATTTCGACTAATGCTTTAATTAAAAGTGCGACTTGTTGAAACTTTGCTGCATCACGCTCACGGACAAAAGGATTTGATTCAAGCTGTATCAAATTATCAGTAGCTCTATTATTAAGATTTTCTACAAGCTCTTGTAACTCTGTAATTCGTCGTTGAACTTGTCTAAGGAAATCTTCAAAAGCATTAAGTTTGGCAATTTCAGTGTTTGCTTTAGCTTCATAGCCACGCGCCTCAGTCAAAGCTTTTTCACCTTGCCCTCCTAAAACAAAACCACCAATCATTAAGGCAGGCCCTACTGCAATTCCACCTAGTACTAAAGTTCCTAATGCCATACCGCCGCCACCTGCGGCTAGGGAACCTCCACCGAGCCATGCGAGAGTAGCATTCCAAGCAGCAGCACCACTCAATCCACCGATAGCCGCTCCAGTACTGGCTGTACCAAAAAGCCCTACGAGTGCCACTGTCCCTTGTCCTGCCGCATATGCTGCTCCAACTGCTGTAAAACTACCTTTTGCAAATCGCTCCGCTTCCAATGCTGCTGCTTTATACTCCTGGATCTGCTGAGGCGAAACGCCCTCCAATCCTTCTAAAAACTCCAAATCGCTTTGCGAGGCCTGTTGACCAATTCTTTCAATAAAAGCAATAAAACGCCCAATGGTTTGAAGTTTGGCTTGAATTTGGAGTTGCCCGTATTCCTCTGCCAAACTTTGAGTTGTTTGTAAGGTTTCCTCTACTGATTTTCGCTTCCGTTCATAACGTTGTTGAGTAGCTTTTCCGAGCTTCTTCGCTTCATCCATTTTGGAAACGCCATCCACTCCCGCAACAACACCGACACCAGCAGTGATTAAAGCAGCAGCACCAAGAATAATCGGAATAATAAAAATCATAAGGAGTTTCCTAGCTACAGATAGTACACTTATTTGAGCAATGAGATAAATTTCAAACAATCCTTACCAACATAGCAATGGAGAACAGAACACACCCTCCGTAAAGACTCTGATGCTGAGACATCTAGCTATTTAACATTTCTGCATAAAATCCTGTAAACATTACTCAAAAAAAGAGGTGATATGAACTTAAACATTATTCTTACCAAGAACGATAAAATTAGAGTTTAAGGTTATCCCGAACTCAGGTTAATTACAATTAAACTAGCTAATAGCTGGTTTGCGCTATGATTTTTCAAACCAAAAATCAATTGACTTTACAAGAGTTTTTACATCTTCCTTCAGGTGAGGGAGATACTACCTACGAACTTGTAGATGGTCAAGCTATTCCTAAAATGTCGCCGAAAAAATTTCACTCTAAACTGACTCGTGTCCTACTCAACTTGATTGAACAATTATGTGGAGCGAATGGAGAAGTATGTCCAGAATTGGCTGTTTCTTTAACTCGTAGAGGAAGAGATTGGGTTCCTGTACCTGATATTTTATACATCTCAAACGAGCGTTTGCCTTCAGACTGGGAAGAAGAAGGAGTATGTTCTGTTCCCCCAGATTTGGTGATTGAGATTATTTCACCAGGGCAAACTTTTGGTCAGATGATTGCCAAAGCCAAAGATTATTTAGATGCAAAAGTGTTGCGAGTGTGGGTAATTGATAGCAAAGCCAGAAGTATTACTGTGTTTTTCCCAGATGCAGCACCACAAACATATATGGGCGATGAAATACTCAAAGATGCGCTGTTTCCCGGCTTAGAATTTACAATTGAGCAAGTATTTTTACAGGCAAAAATTCCGTTAAAGTAGTTATTTTGTAGTTATGAATTATTAGTAAAGTTCCATATCCCTGAATTATCAAATAATTCGGGCATCTCATAAATATAAACTCAGTATAATTACTAATACCAATAAGAAGAAATGATTAATCACCTCATATTTGAGGTTATGGCTGTTACCCTAGTGTATATATGACGCGAAGTTAAAGAAAGCATAACACTCAGGGATTGCTCCATGAAAAGGTTCATTTACTTACCGATAATATCTTCTTTATTGATGAGTGTGGGATGCCAAGTAGCTCTTTCTCAAAGTTCCAACTATGATGTTAAACCAAGGTTAATTACTGCACAAACATTATCTGAGTTAAAGCCAGCTAATATTGTGAAAGTTGCTGAAGTCAGCCAACAAATTAATGAAGATACCGCTTTGAATTTAGTGTGGAAGTTACCACAGGTACAACGCAAAGCTAAGGAAATTGAACGGCTTTCTAAAGGCACTATTAAATTAGGTGTGATCGTTGACGGTTCTCCTACTCCCAATGAACCTTACTATAAAATTCGGATATTTGAAAATCAATCAGACTATGATTCCACAATTTATTGGTTTCGGGTGTTTAATGACAGCGGACTAATAGAAGTTCTTGATGTGATTGAGAATAAATATATTAGTTTAGATGAATGGCGGGAGCAATTAAAGCGATAAAAAAACTTAATTATCTTCGCTTACATCTTTCACTATCTACTTGATTGCAATTCAAGTCAGGTGGACAATGCAGAAACTTCGCTTGATGCTTGAGTTTTATGTTGCGGATATTGCCCACCTGACGATTACTGAGAATAGTTCAAGATGTGATTTCAAGTATAATTTTGCCGATCGCAACTGGTGAAGTATAGTAACATAAACAAATTACATATTAATCATTAGTAATTATTAACTTATTTATTACTTTTTCTTGGCAATTAGACTTTGTGCTTTATCTTCCATTTCTAAAAGTTCTGGAACAGTCACAAAACGGTATCCTTGCTTGCGAAATCTATTAATAATCTCTGGTAAAGCTTGCACAGTGCGGGAACGATTTCCACCGCCATCGTGCATCAGGACAATACCCCCTGGTTTAGCTAACCGAAAGACATTATCAATCAGCTTTGGTACAGTAGGCTGGGAATAGTCAATCGAATCAGACGACCACATCACAATGGCATACTTGGCATTTTTAGCGTATGCGGCTACGCCATTGTGCATTATTCCTCCAGGTGGGCGAAACAAATTTGTTTTGACACCTGTAGTCTGGTAAATCATGTCTGTTGTATGCTCAATTTCATAGGCCGCTGCTTGTTGATTCATGAAATGATACCAGTGATGCCAAGTGTGGTTAGCAATGACATGACCTTCAGCACTTACCCGCTTGAGTAAGTCTGGATAATTTTTGACGTTTTGACCAACGACGAAAAATGTGGCTTTGATATTATTCTGTTTAAGAATTTCTAGTACTTGTGCCGTACTTTCAGGCCAAGGCCCATCATCAAACGTTAGTGCGATTACTTTTTGATTTGAACTAAGTTTAGCCTCTTTAATTACTGCCCCTTGAAAGCGTGTAGCTAAAGCATAACCAAGACCTTTAGCTTGTGCTTCTTGTTGCCAAGTCGTTAGCATTGCAGCTTTTAAGCCCTCAATCCGCTTTTGAGTACCAACTTTAGCAACTAAATTATTATTTATATTTATACGCTGATTGCTTTGTGCTTCAGAAGCATTTGGTCTCAGAAGCATCATAACAGCAATGCTTAATGTAGCACCCAAGGCAAGCAAAGCAATTAAGATACCTTGCGGCCAAAGTAACGATTTATTGTGTTCCACTTCATAACTCCTTCAAGGGTCGAACCATTATGTATGGTTCTGACGGTAATTTATAGCACACTTTTATCTAAAATTTAGATACTCAAATACTTTCCCTTAATCCTGAAAATTGAGTTCAGTTTTACAGAAGTTTATCTTTGAGTTATCCTGATAAAAAGGTAGTTACACCATAAGTAATTTTACTTAGTGCAAATACTCATTGCAGTGACAGCCATTACATAAACACTGATTTTTGTTGCTAAATTGTTATTTCCCATACTGACAAGCAAGAAAATTCTACTTTCATTGAGAAACTAATCAATTTCTTTAGCTTCAAGAAGCTTCCTAGAGAATTTCTAGAAATGAAGAAAAACTCATGTTCTACAAAATTTTTATCTATAGTTGATGATTTCGTGAGAGTTGGTTATTTACCCACAAGCTCCCCCAATAAATACCCAGTTTTTATTTAATATTGTATATTTTACTGCTAAAAAATATTCTTTGATGTTGAAGAAAAAATTAACTTCTTGCTTTAGCATGAGTTTTTCTGTGCTTTTCATCGATCTATATGCTGGCAATCAACAAAAGCTAGTTTCTCATTATTAAGGAATCATAAGCCGTTAGTTTATATACTCTTTAATCATTCATTTTAGATGATATGAGTAATTCATGATTTTAAATATAATATTTCAGTCTAATCATAATACTATTTAAATTCGTTTTTTATAAAAAAATAAACAAAATTTAATATTAATTCACTCTATGTGTATAATTTAGATAAATCAATTAGCTCTATTAATAATTAGATTTTCACAATTTATTATCTAACCATGCAATAACCTCATCAACTAGAGATTTTATTTCCGCCAAACTACTAATATTACACCCACTACAATAAAGCCCAAACCAAATAAACGTATTAGAGAGATAGGTTCTTTCAATATCCAATATCCTAGCAAGACAGAGAAAATATATCCTATAGATATAGATGGGCCAGCAACACTGAGATTAACTCGCGTGAGCAGCAGAATATAAAACATAGCACCTATGCCATAGCAAGTTAATCCGATTAAAAGTTCTGGTATGGTGATAATACTGAAAATGTGATTAATTGCGTTCCCTAGATGAACCTTCCCTAATTTGTTTGCACCTATTTTCAAAAAGAATTGTCCTGCTGAACTGATGAGGACTGATATAATTAATAAACTAAATTCTTGCGGGGTCATAAGTTGTTACATACCTAAATTTGACGTTCAAACCGCAGGGGAAATAAATTGGCGTTTTTCTCCTAAATTAAAAAATGCAAGTTAAATATGCAGCAGTTTAGGCAGGTAATTGCTTTTGCTTAACTGGATTAAAAGGTAACTATTTAGACTGCATTTCTGAGATTTTAATCAAACCACCAGTTTCTTTGACTGTATATATAGGGCGGGCTTTAACTTCTTCGTAAATTCGCCCAATATACTCGCCTAAAATACCAATACAAATTAACTGTACAGAACCGAGAAAAAATATAGCAATTGTAATCAAGCTGTAGCCAATTAAAGGACTAGTATGGTCAAATAAACGCCAATACAGTACTAGGAGGATCATCAATAGAGCGATCGCAGCTGCTACCATACCTAAATAAGTAGCTAACTTTAATGGCACTGTGGAAAAGGAAATAATGCCATCAATGGCTAAAGCCCAAGACTTACCAAAGGTATATTTAACTTTGCCAGCAAAACGCGGTTCTCGTTCAAAAAGTACAGAAGTTTGGCGAAAACCCACCCAAGCGCGTAAACCGCGAATGTAACGATTACGTTCGGGCATAGCATTGAGAATATCTACAACCTGTCGGTCTAGTAAACAGAAATCTCCTGTATCTGTTGGGATATCGACATGAGATAAACGCCGGAGAATACGGTAAAAAGCATAAGCAGTAAAGCGTTTTAGCCAACTTTCTTGTTTACGCGATAGACGTTGAGCATACACTACTTCATAGCCTTGTTGCCATTTTTCCAGCATCTGGAAGATTAATTCTGGGGGATCTTGCAGATCCGCATCCATAATAATTGCACATTTGCCTTGGACAAAATTTAGCCCAGCGGTGACAGCGATTTGATGACCAAAATTTCGCGCAAAACTGAGGTAACGCACTCGACTATCGAGATGGCGAAGTTCTCGAATCATACTCAAAGAGCGATCGCGGCTACCATCATCCACTAAAATTAACTCAACTTCACCGTCTAACTGCTCCGCCACATGATGCAGACGACGATACATTTCTGTAATATTTTCTTGTTCGTTATAAATGGGAATTACTAAAGAGTATATTGGTTGAATCACTGTTTTTATCAGATTATGAAATCAATGCTGCAAGTTAGGGCAAGATTCAGACAAATATATACTATAAAATTATTGATGTAGTTTTTTATATAAAAATCCTTCTAAAATAATTGAATCTTAAAGATTATATCCAGTTATTGTCATCAATAAACACTCGATTAAATAATTAAACTAAATTTATATATGCGCCCATTCCGAGAAAAAGAATGGCTATTTAGCTTGCTACTAAGTTCTTTACTTCTATGGCTGCTGTGTTTAGGAAATTCCCCCTTACGAGACTGGGATGAAGGTACAGTGGCGCAAGTCGCCCGTGAAATTTGGCGTGCATCCTTTGGTTCGCTGCATTGGCTGTATCCAACTTTATCCGGTGAGCCTTATCATAATAAGCCGCCCCTGATGCACTTGTTAATTGCTTGGTCTTACTCCCTAGGCGGCGTGAATGAATTGACAACCCGCTTACCGGCTGCTGTATTAACAGCATTGGGAGTGCCTTTACTTTATTTAGTGGGGGGTTTGCTGTTTAACGATAGTTTATCAGCTTTATTTGCAGCTTTAGTTTACTTAACAACTTTGCCTGTAGTGCGTCATGGACGCTTGGCAATGTTAGATGGTACCAGCATTACGTTTTTCTTACTATTATTATTTTGTTTATTAAAGTCACGTCAGCAGAAACCTTGGGCTTTAGGTGTGGGATTTTGTCTAGGATTAATTACTCTGACTAAAGGAATGCTAGTTTTGTTGCTGGGTGGTATTGCTGGATTATTTATTTTAGTATCGTCGCAATTCGCTGTGTTCCGTAACCCCTATTTATGGACAGGAATTTTGTTAGGAATTGCGCCGGCGATCGCTTGGTATATTGCCCAATGGCAGTATTATGGTGGTAACTTCTTACAAATCAATCTACAAGCCCAAACTTTTGACCGCATATCCCAACCTGTTGAGGGTAATACAGGCGCTCCTTGGTATTATTTACTGGAGCTATTGAAATATGCTTTTCCTTGGTTATTATTTTGGCCAGAAGGATTTTATCTAGCTTGGAAAAAACGGTCTTCTAGCTGGGGTAGCTTAGTTTTAGTAGGCACGACTATGTACTTTTTAGCTATTTCTTTAATAACTACAAAATTGCCTTGGTATGTTATGCCTATATACCCATTTTTAGCATTGGCAATTGGGGCAGAACTCAGTGAAATTTGGCAAAGAAAAGTATTTAATCCTAGGATTTGGTTAGTATTTATAGTTATTATGGCGCTTGCAGGTTTAGGCGGTATTGTTTACTTTACTGTTGCACAAAAAGAGCCTGTATTAATCGCTATGAGTATTGTTTTAACAATTAGTATGAGTGTGGTTGCATGGTTAATTTATAATCGCGATCGCATATTTATTCCTGTGTTATTTTCTGGGATGTATTTAGTCTTATTACTATTGATGAGTTCCCAATCTTGGATTTGGGAATTAAATGAAGCATTCCCAGTTAAACCAGTGGCAGAATTAATTCGTAATCACGTTTCCCCAGGGGCAAAAATCTACACATCCTTTGCTTATAGCCGTCCTAGCTTAAATTTTTATTGTGATTGTCAAGTGATTCCAGCAACCATGCCTATTCTGCAACAAATGTGGGCAAATAATGATTATTTACTTTTAGATAAGTCCAGATTAAAAAACCTAAATTTACCTATGAGTAAAGTTTTAGGTAGTTCTGAAGATTTTAGTTTAATTGCACCATAGCTCTTGATTCAGGAAAAATTATAAATCAATTTTCAATACCTTTCTTAAATAAGAATACATCATCACGCTGGTATTTTAATTGAAAATCGGGATCATTTTTGAGTTTCTCTAATAATTTTAGATTTAACTCTTGATTACCAGATAAGTCATGATGACGTGTATTAAGTAAGATATAATCAAATATATTTACTTGTGCTAAAGGCAAATTATCTTGAATTAAATTAATGCTGGGGCGATGACTTAAATGCGGAGCAATTTTCGCAGTTGTGAGAACGCTACCTTGAGTTTTTACCAAAGCTATCGCTTCTCTTGTAGCTTGCCAAGTGTCGGTAGACTGGAGATATATACCAAAAAAATGAGTATATTTTGCTAGACATAAAAATCCTACTAACGACCATATAATAATCCCTCGTTTATGTTGGATTAATCCTTTTCCCGCTGCCAAGCTTGAAATTAAAACTAACAATATAAATGGTAAAGCTGGGAGAGAATACTGGTGGATTAAATCTTTTTGTGGTTGGTAGTCAGCGATTATATTAAGCGCTATGCAAGGGATAGCAGCTACCAAAGATTTTATTCCCGTAAGTGAAAAACCCCAAATAACAGGTGCTAGTAGCAGTACTAAATATTCTAAGTTGCTTAATACAAATACTTTTCCTAAAATTAGTTCTGGTTGAAAAATTATATTTTTAGCAATTTCTGGAACTGAGTTACCTAAATAACTATAACGCCCAACTGCTGCTGGTTCTGCACCACTAAAAGTAGGAATAATTACTCTAGATGCTATCAAAAACCAAGCTACACCAGCAGAAAGCGCGATCGCACCGTGTAAACGCCGCTTTTCAAACACAAATAACCAAAACCCCATCGCCGCAACTGTGAATGAAAGCACAGCTTTACACCCTAATATCAGGAATATATATAAGCAAAACCATCTTATTTGATTACGACGTGCCGCTAAAACTGCTGCCAAGAATAAAGGTAAAGCAATTACTTCTGGATGAAAATCAAATAAATTGACGTTAAATATTAAAGGATATAAGAGATAAACCGCCGCCATTGCAATTGATTGACTTTCTTTTAATCCAGATTGGCGTGCTAATTGCCAAGTAGGTAAAGCGCCTGATGCTAAAGCAATTGCCTGTACTGCGAATAGCCAGTAAACACTAGGATAAATTTTATAAAGTAAAGCCAAGGGATACCAAATCCAAGCTGCATGATCGCCGAGAATGTGATAACCCATGAATGTCGAAATTGGTGGTTTTCCTTGACTAATTAAATATGCTGCTTGGTCAAAAATTCCTAAATCAAAAGCAGTTGATTGAAAAAATTCATGACGTAAAATACTAGATGCAAATAAAATTAATGCACTTACACCTGTCATCCAAAATACAGAATTAATTGCTGGTGATCGCATAAAAAATATTGTTAAATTTTAGCGTGTTGAATTAATTTTCTGTGCTGTTAGCACAACAGACACACCAAAAGGTAAACTGACTCGATTAATTAAATAACGTTCACTGGCAAACAAAAAAGTTAAAAACTTATTGATAGGTTTCGCTGGTAAATTTAAATCACTACTAGCATCCGCTTTTTTGTCAAGTTTGAGGAGATTTTTTAACAAACGTATTCCAGCTACTAGGGGAAATAACCAAGTATTAAAATAGCTACCATAGCAGACAGTATAGCCAGCTTGTTTCACAACTCGTTGTAATTTTTTCAATGTATAACGGCGTTTATGATGATTAATTTCATCATGGTAACTCCATAAAAATTGATAAGCTGGCACTGTAATTAATAACCAACTATTTGGATTTAATCTACTAGACAATGCTTCTAAAGCAGCTAAATCATCATCAATATGCTCTAAAACATCTAAGATCACAATTAAGTCATACTGGCTAGTAAACGGAATTTTATCAGGTAAGCTACCTTGTTGTACTGTAGTGACTCGCCGTTCGTTAGCCAACAGACAAGCAGTTTCATCTAACTCCATTGCGGCAACTTCACCGTAACGAGCTAACATACTTAAGTTACCACCAGTGGCACAGCCAGCCTCTAGAATTTTGGCCTGTTTGGGAAGTTTGAGTTGACGAATCAATGCCTCTACAATTCGACGGCGACCAACAAACCACCAATGTTGATCCTCAACGGCAGCATACTGTAGATAAAAATTTTTATCCATTCAGATATTTGGTGTCTGAGCAATAATGCCAATATTTTCACACTTTTTCGTAGCACTTAGAACTTTTGATGAATGATTGTAGGGATTGCTGTTATATCTGAGTCCCAAGCAATTTATAGTGGGAGTTATCTGTAAATCCTTAAGCAATTGTGAAAGCTATTACTCTTCTTGGTTCCACAGGCTCAATCGGTACTCAGACTTTAGATATTGTCGCTCAGTACCCAGATAAGTTTCGGATTGTGGGATTGGCAGCAGGGAATAATGTGGAGATGTTTGCGGAGCAAATTCGGCAGTTTCGTCCGAGTATAGCAGCGATCGCATCTGAAGATAAATTACCCGCACTCCAAGCAGCCATCCAAGACCTCGATCCCCAGCCAATTTTACTAGCTGGCAAAGCCGGAGTGATTGAAGTTGCTCGCTATGGCGATGCCGAAACTGTTGTTACAGGTATTGTTGGTTGTGCTGGTTTATTACCAACTATCGCCGCCATTGAAGCAGGTAAAGATATTGCCCTCGCCAACAAAGAAACCTTGATTGCTGGTAGCCCTGTAGTTCTACCCTTGGTGGAAAAACATGGGGTAAAACTCTTACCTGCTGATTCTGAGCATTCAGCCATATTTCAGTGTCTGCAAGGCGTTCCTCAAGGCGGCTTACGCAAGATTTTACTGACAGCCTCCGGTGGCGCTTTCCGTGATTGGCCTGTAGAAAAATTGCCAGAAGTCACGGTGGCGGATGCGCTCAAACATCCTAACTGGTCAATGGGCAAAAAAATTACTGTAGACTCGGCTACTTTGATGAATAAAGGTTTGGAAGTAATTGAAGCTCACTTTCTGTTTGGCTTAGATTACGACAATATCGAAATTGTCATCCATCCCCAAAGCATCATCCACTCGTTAATCGAGTTACAAGATACATCCGTCTTAGCCCAACTTGGCTGGCCGGATATGCGTTTACCCCTGTTATATGCTTTATCTTGGCCTGATCGCATTTACACCGATTGGGAACGCCTTGATTTAGTCAAAGCTGGCAGTTTTACCTTCCGTGAGCCAGATCATCAAAAATATCCTTGTATGCAGTTAGCATATAGCGCAGGTAAGGCAGGTGGCTCTATGCCGGCTGTGTTGAATGCCGCTAATGAGCAAGCTGTAGCTTTATTTTTAGCAGAGAAAATTCGCTTTTTAGATATTCCTCGCTGTATTGAATGGGTATGCGATCGCCATCAAAATGATAACTGTAAAAATCCTTCTTTAGATGACATTTTGGCAGCCGATCTATGGGCAAGACAAGAAGTTTTAACAGCAACTAAAAATTTAGTAACTTCCCCACAGATGATTTCTTTGCCATAAAAACTCAGATATAGCAATCATATTTGATTTGTAAAAATTCAGAAACTCAGATCCCCGGCTTATCCTATGAAGTTGGGGATCTTATTTTTATAAATTTTTTCTAAAGAATAGCACCATTGATGAATTCCTGTTTCAATTTCCGGTATTATTACCAAACAATAGTTTTATAATCTTTCCCAATTACAAATTAAAAATTACGAACTACAAATTATCATGATTCCTACTTTAATTATTGCTTGGATTGTATTTACAATATTGTGGAAAATTGTCAAAACAACTGTGAGCAATGCCTTAACTATTGCTGCAATTATTGTTTTACTACAAGTGGGTTTTGGCATTACACCACAAGATATTTGGCATCAGATAATTCAGTTTACTCAAACTCTTTCGCAGATTCGCGTTAATAAGTAATCAGACTTTAAGCAAAAAGTCTGACCATCTTCTTTGGGTACAGGGAACAGCTTTGAAAACCCACCCGAATATTTAAATACAAGCTCACACCAGTTTATGCCAGTCGGGAAACCCGTCCATACAAATGGCTCCCTAATTTTCAGATGGGTATTTCCCTATTATCTGTTGTCCGTTCCCTGTTCCTTGTTAATTAAGACTTCTAACTTCTGAATTCTTAATTAATTACTATGTAACGCAGAAATCCTAGCCAGTGCATCTTTAACGCTTACAGGTAGCTGACGCATAATCTTACCTCTTTCTCGATCTAAAGCTACCAAGGTTACTTTAGCCGTGACATACAATTGCTGTCCATCAACTGAGACAATTGCATAATCCCAGTTAATCCGGACACCAGTCACTTCAGTCATACGAGTTTTAACTACAGCCTGCATACCCAATTGAATGGAACGGTGATAGCGTACTGAAAGTTCTACCACTGGTAAATCGCAGCCTAGTGCAACTAAATCAGCAAATTCAATCCCAATAGAACGTAAACACTCTACTCTTGCTTCTTCCATCCAAGTTAGATAAGTCCCATGCCAGACAATACCTGCATAGTCTGTATGATGGGGTTGCACTCTGATGGGATATTCAAACCAGCTTTCAAAAGCACGACTATCTGTAATTTCGATAGCATCGGTTGGTGGTAGTGCTGGGTTTGGTTGTGATTCAGACATTTTTCAGTTTGTGAAAAATTATAGTTTTCCACATCTGGAATATCACAAAAAGGAGACATCTATGCCACAAAATCGCCAAAATTATCTGGCGATAGCAAGGCATAATTCTCATCACCATACTGCAAAATATATCTCAGTTGCCTGACGCTAACATCACAGATACAGCAACCAAAAATTCAATGATTTTCAATGTCACACAAAACAATGACATCACCAATAGTACTTGCTTGGTAAATTCGCCCTTTTTTTCAAGATGACAGTGATTTATCTTCACTATCGCAGATGCACAAAATCTGAAAAATTTTTTCTATCTTAGTTCACGGACACAAAACATTTCACAATCTAGTCATTAACTAATCTTATTGAAGGTAATGGTGAATAGGTAATGGGGGATGAAAAACCCTGCCACAATTACCAATTACCAATTACCAGTGAGCCATTGTTAATGAGCAATTTATTCGGGAAGTTTGTTAGAAAATAACCCATCCGATCTAGAAATCCTTAACTCTTTTTGGCTAAGGCTTTACCACTCGTATAAGCTGGTGCAGATTGCTTCACAAGATTTGCCAGTTCCTGTAACTGGTTAATTGCTTCTGCTCCTTCTAACTTCATTAATTCGCGGTCATCCCGCATTTCTGTCCAAGTAATCCCATAATCTGATACCAAAAATCTAATCAGGTGGTTGTTTCCTAGACTCACCATAAATGAAGCACTATTCATTTGGTCGCCACAGGTATAACAAGACGCAGGATAACCGCGTCGTTCTAATACAATAGCCAAGGCTTGCAAGTTCATTACCAAGTCTTGAACAAATTGTCGATGTTGATGCGCTAGTCTCAGAAACACGTTTTTCCTCCAGACACCACAGTCATTTTAGTCACTTTTATATTTTTTTTAGATTTTCTCACCCACTGGTATTGTAAACTATTCATTACAATTCCCGGATATATTTGCAGTAGTTAATTAACTACCTAGCTTAGGGTATGAGATAACTGTTAAGTTTGCCGTATCAAACTATTCAGTTTGCAAGTTTAATCTTTCAGACAGAAATCCAAAAATTATTGTTTCTTCATGTACTTCTGTGAGTAAAGATGATACCTTGCAGCGATCCGCTTTAAGAGTACCCAGATTTAGTACTAGGCAACCACAGAGAAGTTACGGATATCGTGTTTACCAGCTATGTGTAGCCTAACCTATGATGGGCAAAAGCTTTAATACCCTTTAATGTTCTTTACGCCTTTGTTTGGCTAGTCAATGAAGAGTATAGTTAAGTCCTAGTTTAGTACTACCTAAATGTTGGGTAATAAATAATTTACGCCTCCTAAATAAATATATGGAGTTCGGTAGAAAAACTTGCAGAGATGAGATGCTGATTTCTATCGATATTAATAGATTGGCAGAAAATTTTGATACAGAAAGTGTTCTGAGACACTAAGATAATTTTTTACCCAACTATCTCTAGACTAAACCCAGAGAATAACGAAACTCAGAATAGGGATGTTGCCATTTTGCCAGGTTGTGATCAAAAAAGAATTAAAAATTGAATTTTGCGTGCCTGGCGAAAGAGTAAGCGGGTGTACTTATGCTCCTGGAAATAGGAGAACTTATTTTTACAGAAATTCTGTTATCCTATAGTATTTGAGACTTAAGGTTTGTCACTCTAACAATAGTTAGAGATTAATGCAACAAACCTCTGTATAACTTCAGCAAATCTTGATTAATCAAAATTCTATAGTTTTAGAGGGCGATCGCCCAAAATTTTCTCTCAAAGCGTTTTTAGGCATTTTCTCAGGCGATCGCCAAACTTAGTGAAATAATAGGACATCAGTCAAGAAAATTTCTGCGTTCACAAATATGTGAAAGACATCGCCGCTTACTAACCAGGAAGTTGCTTTTTCAATGCTTCCAAACCAGCCCAGCGGTTATCAACAGGCTTTTCTGAACTCTCATCAACACTACTCAAAATACCTGGACAATTCAGGTCACACAACTGTCGCTGAGGCATTTCTAAGCACATCTGTTCATATAGCCATTCACTAGGATAAAAATATCCATTGGGTGAGAGAGTTTCTACCAAGTCTTCCATAGCTATTTCCCGTTCTAGGGGCAAGTCTTGTGGTTGATTGGCGGCCTCATCCAACCAAATAATTTCTTTGGTGTTCAGCGCTAACCGACGATTGTACTGTTGCAAACAGCGGTTACATGTACAAGTAATAATAGTTTCTGCCTGACCGGACACTTCTAGGTAATTGCCATGATGCTGTACACGGACACGACCCCGAACTGGTGTCAACGTTTCTAGTCCAGGCAGAAACTCTTGAACCTGAATTTCCTCTGTCCGCTCCGGGGCTTTGGTGAGCTGCGGAATAAAAATTGCGTCCATAGGATTTGTGAGACATCCTCACTAACAGTTATCTTGCCAATCAGCAATTCTGCTGATACTACATCTTTAATTTTAGCTCTTATAACAGTCGAAATTGCTGACTGGGTGAGCTTTTATCATTCCACCGCTGGACGCACAACCAAATGACGATGTGGTTCTTTGCCACGGCTGAAGGTTTCTAAATCAGAAAATTCCTTGAGGAAGGTGTGGATTTGCCGCCGTTCAGCTGAACTAAGGGATTTAATTTCCACTTCTCTACCAAAGGTTCGCACTTCGTCAGCTGCTGCTTCAGCTAAAGCGCGAATTTCTGCTTGCCTTTTGACGCGATAACCATTCAACTCAATGGTGTAGGATGCTTGTTCTTCCTGTGGTTGGTTCAGGTTAAGGACAGAATTAGCTAGATACTGAATTGCATCTAGCACAGAACCATCAGCACCAATGAGAACTTGAATTTGCGTCGATGTTAAGTTGGTTTCTTCAATTGTCAACCAGTAATTATCTGGTTCTGGGGCATCGTCATATTGAGGTTGGGCTACTTCTATCTCACCCCGAATCTCCGCAGAGACCCCAGTAAGCTCCAGCAGTGATTTTAACCACTGCTGACCTCGCTGCATGGAACTGTTACTCATCTATCAACCTGTAGCCTTTTTCTTAGAACTTTTTGGTTCAAAAGGTAATGACTTTTGTTCTGCTACTGTTTCTTTCTCTTGGATAGCTACAATTTTTTGTAGTTCCTCTGATAAGGGTTCACGAGAGAGAATATAAGTTTGCAGAGTTTGGAAAATATTACCAATCACCATATACATCAGCACCCCAGCAGGTAAGGGGAAGAACAAAAACATTCCCGAAAAGATCACTGGGGTGATTTTGTTGACTGTATCTTGTTGTGGGTTGCCACCGCTGGAGTTCTGCCCTGAAAGAATTTGGCTAACGTAGAGACTGATACCAAAGAAGATCACCATAGCTACAATATCCCAGTGGATCGTACCGTCGGGATCAACTGCGCCAACTCTACCCAAGGCATCGATAAACAAAAATCCTTTGTCTGCTGCTAGTCCGGGAATTGTGCCTTGAAGTGTCACATCTCCTGGTTGTAAGGCTTCGATGTTACCTTGAGCATCAACTGTGATTCTTTCTTCTCCTTTAATGATTTTCCATTCTGGGGTGAGTTTTGTTTCTGGATGTTCTGTCAATAAGACATCAAAAGGTTTGCCTTCTAAAGTCTGATATTGTATTTTTGTTTTTTCTCCCACTGCTAGTTTGTTACCGCTAGGGAGGATAGCAGTTACTTTATGGTGTTCTCCATCAGCCACATAAATGTTTTGTGGGGCAGTAGCAAAGGCTTGTGGTTGAATTCTTTCTATTTGTTCAGATGGCAAGATTTGGAGGTTAACGGAGTAATTCACGCCTGCAAAAGGTGATCCCCGTAAAGTGGCAAACAGCGCTAACAACACAGGCATTTGTAACAGCAATGGCAAACATCCTGCTAAGGGGTTGCCGAACTCCTTTTGGACGTTCATCATTTCTTCTTGCTGCTTTTGTGGGTCGTCTTTATAACGCTCTTTGATTTCTGCCATCCGCTTTTGCATGAGAGGCTGCACAATTCGCATCCGCCGCATATTGCGGATTGAGCCAGCACTCAGGGGATAAAGCGCAAAGCGGACTATCAATGTCAAGGCAACGATCGCCAATCCATAGCTCGGCAAAATGCCGTAGAAAAAGTCTATGATTGGCAACATGACGTTGTTTGAGAGGAAGCCGATACCAAAATCCATTATTCTGAATTCAACCTGAGGTACTGTAAATTTAACTGAATCTAATTTATCTAAATCGTGATTCGGCTGCGACTATATCTCGCTACGGATAGCCGCACATTAAGAAATTTGGGGAGTGGGAAGTGGTGAGTAGGTAGTTTTTGATAAATGGGAAGTTTTGAATTTTTTATTTTATACAAAGCAGTTATTGCTTTCCCTGTTCCCTACTCCCTACTCCCTACTCCCTATTTTTTATTTAGCACCAGTATAAGTGGGGTTTTTAGTAGCAATTCTTTCATTAATGTAGTCATATACTTCGCGGAAGTTGGGAACTGCCCGCATTTCTAAACGACTGCCATTTCTGAGGGTGACTACCATGTCTCCCCAAATACCAACGCCACGGGGAACTTTGACGATTTTCACAATTTCTGAGTAAATGATGTCAGTGCGATCGCGCCCCATCCAACCGCCTGTCAAAGAAATTCGACGATCTGTAATTCGGTAACGCAGCCACAATGCTCTGACAATCGCCCCAACTGTTAAAGGGATACCTACAACAGTTAATCCAATCAGTAAGTTGAGAATTAAGTCCCCAATGTGAGGGCCGCCTTCATAATAAACTTCTTCACGAATGCCCATTTAATACCTCAGCTTGTGCCAACAACTGCTCTAATTCTTGCAGAAATTGTTGGCTTCCGCACTTAGATTCTGCTGCTGTGGGTTTTACCACAAATACCAACCGCCATCCTGGAGATAATTTTGGCAACAACTGATGCAACGCTGCTGCCATTTGACGTTTTATTCGGTTACGCACTACGGCCTTTTTACTGACTTTAGTGCTGATCGATATGCCAATTTGTGTACTAACAACTTTTTTAACTTCAGTTGCTAGTGTAGTTGTTGTGGCAGTATCACCAGAAGGTTCTGGATAATATCTCGGTCGTAAAGCTCTCAAGGTGAAATGAGAGCTTTGTCGCCGAATTCCTTCTCGGAAAACTGCCTGAAAATCTTTGCGAGATTTTAATCGATTCGCCTTGGGCAAAGCCACAGCCCCTCTAGTTGCTGAAAACGCTCTAAACGCTCAGACGATAACGTCCTCTTTTTCTTCTAGCTTTAATCACGTTTCTTCCGTCTGGTGTCCGCATTCTGGCACGAAAACCGGAGGTTCTTTTTCTCTTACGGCATGTGCCGCCCAGGGTTCTTTTCATACTGTTGTCCTCTAAGGCGATTCTTATAAAAAGTCACAATCTATAATCTTACTATTGTGTATAGTCAATAGTCCAGAGTCCATAGTTAAAAAGCAGAAAGTTGGGAAGCTAAGAATACAACAGCTAACAAGTGACTATTGACCATTGACTCGTGACTTAGCTGATACTTAAAATCCAAGACCCTACATAACGCAGTAGTGGGGTATCTCCTGGCGAGAGAACCTGACAGTTGAAATAGTAAACTCCACCGAAGGAAGGGTTCTGCACATTAGATAAAACTAATTCAACGCTGCGACCTGCTGGGACTGGTTCTTGGGGAAATATTTCGATAATTCGACCTTCTTTATCCCATTTCACTTCTGAAAGAGGTACTTTTTTGCCTTTGACTCGCACTTCTATTTTTTTGGGATCAAAACTGCCTTTGTAGTAATTGGGATAGGTAATGGCAAATTGAGCCACTGCCAATTTCATTTTTTGTTGGGGAATTCTCAGAATGTATCTATCGGTGCTGTTAGTTTGTCCACCAAAATCTAACCGGAAAGGCAGCTGGTTTTCAGCTTTCACGCCGCTGAATAGGGTTAATCCAGGTAAACTTTGTGCAAAGACTTGAGTTGTCAATCCTGTGACTAGACAGCTAGTTACAGCTAAAGCCGAAAGAATTGCTACTTGCGGCTTGCGTCGAATCCAATTGCCAAAATGTAAACGTTGCATAGTTAGGCTCCTCTAGCAGATATAGCTGGTTGATGTAAATACTTTAGTTGAGTATTCGTAACTAAACTTTACTACTGAATTCTTGACAATGGACGACTAGCGAAAATAAAAAGTGCCATAGGAGGCTGATAGCAGTCCCTATTGGGACTAGATACTAGTCTGTTTACTCAGCACTTTTAAAAATGGGTATGTTGCTAAATATGTACGAGTGTATCTAAATTTTGAGAGCTTTGTTATAAAAATTGAGCTATAAAATTAGCGATCGCTGTGGAGATTGGGCTAAATTAATAAAAATAAGTAGCCATCAATGAAATAGTAATCTTTAAAAAATCATCAAATTATTAAGCTTTAAAACTTTTACGAAGATTCCACTGTGTAAGTAAGGCAAAATTTTTCAATCTGGAAAATAACCTAAAGACAAAGATGTAAACTGGGGAATCAACATAGCATTAGCAATATGTAAACCTATCGGTCACGATCAGCAAGTGTGACCTATACCAGGGGAAAAATCCGGCTTTAGCCTGAGAACTAAAAGTAGGAAAGATAAAGTTCAAGGTTCAATCTACAAATTCAAGCGATCTCTAGCAATAATGGCAGCTTCACTAGGTAGGAGTAGGAGACATCCCTAAATAGGGACACAGATTTTGCAGAGATGTAAGTATTTATCTCTAGGAGATTTCATGAGAATAGCAGTTGCTAAAGAAATAGAAGTTTGTGAACGTCGTGTGGGATTAAATCCTGACACTGTTGCTCGATTAGTTAAACAAGGTTTAGAAGTCTGGGTAGAAAAAGGTGCAGGAGAACGTTCCTTTTTTAGTGATTCTGCATATCAAGCAGCAGGCGCTAAAATTATTAGTGATACTGTTCAATTGTGGAACGAAGCCGATATCTTATTAAAAGTTAGTCCACCGCAAGAAAGAGAAGATGGACGCTCAGAAATTGATTTATTACGAGAAGGATCTATTTTAATTAGCTTTCTCAATCCTTTAGGAAATCCGTTGGTGGCGCAGCATCTAGCCAACCGCAAAGTCACAGCTTTGAGCATGGAATTGATCCCCCGCAGCACCAGAGCGCAAAGTATGGATGCTTTGTCTTCACAAGCTTCACTAGCAGGTTACAAGGCAGTATTAATCGCCGCAGCCGCATTACCAAAATATTTCCCGATGCTGACAACAGCTGCCGGCACGATCGCTCCAGCGAAAGTATTTATTATGGGTGCAGGTGTGGCAGGATTGCAAGCGATCGCCACCGCCAGACGTTTAGGCGCAGTTGTCGAAGCCTTTGATATTCGTCCCGCCGTCAAAGAAGAAGTCCAAAGCTTAGGGGCGAAATTCGTCGAAGTCACACTCGAAGAAGAAACCACAGCCGCAGGTGGTTACGCTAAAGAAATCTCCGAAGCCAGTAAACAGCGGACTCAAGAAGTGGTTACTGAACACGTCAAAAATGCTGATGTCGTCATTACTACCGCCCAAGTCCCAGGAAGAAAAGCCCCATTGTTAGTTACAGAAGAAATGGTGGCACAGATGAAACCCGGTTCGGTGATTGTCGATTTAGCCGCAGAACAAGGTGGTAACTGTGCTTGCACCGATCCCGGTAAAGATATTGTCTGGAATGGCATAACCATTATTGGCCCGATTAATCTACCTTCATCTATGCCAGTTCACGCCAGCCAACTGTATGCCAAGAACGTGACATCGTTGATGCAACTGTTAATTAAAGATAAAGCTTTGCAGATTAACTTTGCTGACGACATCGTTGATGCAGCTTGTATTACCCACGCAGGCGAGATTCGCAATCAACGTGTCAAAGATGCCCTGCAAGCCTTAAGCAGCGTAGGTGCAACTTAATGAAGTTTGTCAGTTGTTAATAGTTAGTTTTATTGACTATTAACTGTTGACTATTGACTATTGACCAAGGAGTTTTTATTTCATGACAGAAGCATTACTTGCTGCTTTGTTTGTATTTGTTTTGGCATCTTTTATCGGCTTTGAAGTAATTAACAAAGTTCCACCAACTCTACATACACCCTTAATGTCCGGCTCAAATGCGATTTCTGGCATTGCGGTACTAGGGGCAATAGTAGCGGCTGGTGCTAGAGAAACAAGTGTTTCGGTAATTTTGGGTTTGATTGCAGTGATCCTCGCCACAGTCAACGTTGTGGGTGGTTTCCTCGTCACCGACAGAATGCTGCAAATGTTCAAGAAAAAGGAGATTAAGGCGTGAGCGACTTTTTACCAACTGGAATTCAGCTGACGTACTTAGTCGCTGCATCCTTATTCATTTTCGGTTTGAAAAAGCTGGGTTCACCCGCCACAGCTAGGAATGGGAATGTGATTGCCGCTGTGGGTATGCTGTTGGCAATTGTGGCAACAATGCTAGATCAGCATGTGTTGAATTATGAAATGATTTTGTTAGGCTTGGCGATTGGTTCAGGCATTGGTGCGATCGCAGCTTACAAAGTTCAAATGACCGAAATGCCCCAAATGGTGGGCTTACTCAACGGCTTAGGCGGTGCAGCTTCGGCACTAGTCGCTGTCGCAGAATTTTGGCGGTTACTAGAACACTCTCAACCCATCCCTTTAGATGTCAACATTTCCATGTTGTTGGATGTGTTAATTGGGGGTGTTACCTTCACAGGTAGTTTTCTCGCCTTCGCCAAATTACAAGGTTTAATTAGCGGTTCCCCCATTACATTTCCTTTCCAGCAACCATTTAACTTATTGCTGCTAGGTGCTTATCTAGCTGGTAGTGCTTACTTAATTGTCACACCAGATAGCCTACCTATATTTTTGGCGGTGACTGCTGTTTCTTTAGTATTGGGTGTAATGTTCGTCATCCCCATTGGTGGGGGCGATATGCCTGTGGTAATTTCACTGTTAAACTCCTTGTCGGGTGTAGCCGCATCCGCAGCCGGGTTTGTGGTGATGAACAATATGTTAATTATCGCCGGCGCATTGGTGGGAGCTTCTGGACTCATCCTCACAGAAATCATGTGTAAAGCGATGAACCGTTCTCTGTTCAGCGTACTATTCAGTGCTTTTGGTTCAGGTAGTGCGGCTGGTGCGGCTGGTGCGGCTGGTGCAACAGATCAAACTGTCCGCAGCATTGATCCCGAAGAAGGCGCGATGATGTTGGGTTATGCCCGGAACGTGGTAATTGTTCCTGGTTACGGTATGGCAGTTGCTCAAGCGCAACACAGCGTGCGGGAATTGGCAGATCAACTAGAACGTATGGGTGTAGATGTTAAGTATGCCATTCACCCTGTAGCGGGAAGAATGCCCGGACACATGAACGTGTTATTGGCTGAGGCGAATGTGCCTTACACCCAGTTGTATGACATGGATGATATCAATCCCCAATTTGAACAAGCGGATGTAGCTTTAGTAATTGGCGCGAATGATGTGGTAAATCCAGCGGCGCGTAGCGATAGTAATAGCCCCATTTACGGAATGCCAATTTTGGAAGTAGATCGGGCAAAGCAAACAATTGTGATTAAGCGCGGGATGAGTGCTGGTTTTGCTGGTGTAGATAATGAATTGTTCTACAAAGATAAAACCACAATGTTATTTGGTAGCGCGAAAGATATGGTGGCGAAGTTAGTTTCAGAAGTGAAGCAACTTTAACAAACCGCCAAGACGCAGAGGACGCAGAGTAAAGAATTAGAAAATTAATTTGCCTTGGAGGTGTGATGCTTCTGAGGCAAGTTTTTTTTATTTTGTTTCGCGCATAGACACGGTAGCGGCTTCCCACCCGGTAGGCGCAAAGAATTAAAATTTTTAACTGGACAATCCCTTTATAGTAAATTATTTTTGACTTACCCGATTTACAGTCAAAGCAAGTAAGTATGAATAATCAAAATTCGTTTGATGATGAACTTCTTAAAAAAAGAATTGATACATTTTATGGATATGGTAATTATCAAGGGAATTATTGGTTTATTGGAATGGAAGAAGCAGGAGGAGATTTTAAAGATGTGAATAACAGAATTAATATATGGGATAAAAGAGGACTGAAGGAAATAGACGATGTTGCAGAATATCATATTGATATAGGATGGCCTTCTGACTTTCAACCAGGTGCAGCAATACAACCAACATGGAAAGGATTGATTCGTATTGTCTTGAGCGCCAAAGGGAAAGAAAAAATTAATTTAGAAGATGTTCGTCAATATCAAATACAAGAACTAGGTAGAAAAGATAAAGAAACTTGTTTATTAGAATTATTGCCTTTACCTGCACCATCTCTTAAACATTGGATATATAATCAACATTCTCATTTATCTTATTTATTTAATAGACAAATTTATGAAAGTTATTGTCTTGAGAAACGAATAAATTATATTGCTGAGAGAATCAAAGAACATAAACCTGAAGGAGTTGTTTTCTACGGTAAATTATATGAATATTCTTGGAGAGAAATCACTAAAAAAATAACGGATATTGATTTTAAATTAACCTCAGAAGGCTTTCTAATATGTAGAACTAGTCAAACTATGTTTGTTATAGCTAAACATCCTGTGGCTTTTGGCTCAACTAATCAATATTTCCATAATATTGGTAGAGCGATCGCAGCCAGATTTTGACCATAGAGATACTTTGCGTCCCTCTGTGTTACTTTGCGTTTAAAAAAGCTAAAACTGACTTCTTATTTCTCTGCGCTCTTCGCGCCCTTTGCGGTTCGTTTAAAAATAGCGATCGCTCATCAGTAACATGATATAAATCTAATCATGATAGACCACGATCGCCTGTTCAAAGAACTACTCACCACCTTCTTTTGGGAATTCATCGAGTTATTCTTCCCAGAAATTACTGCTTATCTGGAAAGAGACAGCATCACCTTCCTTGATAAAGAAATATTTACTGATGTTACGGCTGGCGAAAAATATGAAACTGACATAGTAGTCAAAGCAAAATTTAGACAACAAGAATCGTTTTTCTTAATACATCTGGAACATCAAGCTTATTATCAAGAAGCGTTTGATTTACGGATGTATCGCTACTTTGCCAGATTGTATGAGAAATACAGCTTGCCAGTTTATCCCATTGCCTTATTTTCGTATGATCGCCCCAAAAAAGTCGAACAAGATTTTCATCAAGTTGCATTTCCTAATAAAGTAGTCTTGCAATTCAACTATGATGTGATTCAATTAAATCGCTTGAATTGGCGAGAGTATCTACAACAGCAAAATCCTGTAGCTAGTGCGCTAATGGCTAAAATGAATATAGCGCCACAAGACCGACCCAGAGTAAAATCTGAGTGTCTGCGCCTATTAGCTACATTGCAGTTAGATCCCGCGCGGATGCAGTTAATTTCTGGGTTTATTGACAGTTACCTACGGCTAAATGCCCAAGAAAAAGAAATATTCCAGGCGGAAATTGCCCAATTTGAACCAACTCAACAAGAGGTAGTTATGCAAATCGTCACCAGTTGGATGGAAGAAGGGATACAACAAGGGCTGCAACAAGGAGAATTGAAAGTAATTCAGCGTCAATTAACAAGACGCATTGGTACAATTACTCCTGAATTACAAGAACAACTGCGGGGATTATCTGTAACTCAGTTAGAGGATTTAGCAGAAGCTTTACTAGATTTCTCTGATGAAGCTGATTTAGTAGCTTGGTTGGAACAGCAATAAGACGTTTATTTTAGCAGGCGATCGCTCCTCTGTGTTCTCTGCGTCTCTGTGGTATCCTATGGGAAACCGCTTCCGCGTCTACGTAAAAAAAGCGATCGCTCGCTTTGCCAATTGTTTGAATTTCTCCTACAAAGTGCGATCGCAAGCTAAACTGTGACATGAGAAATACAATTAATTAAAAATAAAAGGACTAGATTAACCAGTCCTTTTGTAGAATTATTTAATTTTTTATTTTAATAACGGGATTTTTTGTTTTTGAGTTTTTGCTTTTGCTTTCGTTTTGCAGAAGCAGCAACAGCCAATTCTACCGGATAACCGACAACAGGAATTACTTGATACTTGCGCTCGTCTTCTAAGTTTCTTAATTCTGTGTAATCTACCCAATGGATGCAATCAACAGGACAGGTGTCAATTGCTTCTTGGATAACTTCTTCTGCGTCCCCATCTTGACGAACTACGCGCGATCGCCCGTAATCTGGTTCAATGTAAAAAGTATTTCGTGCTACATGGGCGCAGTGTTTACAGCCAATACAGGTGATTTCATCAACATAAACACCTTTTTGCCGCAACACTCCACCCAATTCCGGTTCCAAACCAGAACGTTCTGGGTCATCCCGCAAAAAACCGCCTAATTCTGGTTCCAAACCGGAACGGTTATCTTCCTGTTCTTCCGGCGAAGGCAGAAAATCAGCCATTACGCACTCCAGCGTTGTACTACTAAGCGAATAGAACCGTCAGCATTTTTCTGTTGTTCAGCAACTTGAAAGCCAGCCAGCGCAGTTTCTTTCACAACTGTTTGATAAGCATAACGCTGGGTTACTTGGCGTAAGAAACCATCTACAGACAGATTTTGTTGCCAATATTGCAAGTCAGCAACTAGTTCGTATTCTTTGCCATTCCATCTAAAGCCGATGTCATAGCCATTTTCTTGCTCGATTGTCACTTCCGCAGGATGGGTTTGACCACGATAACCACGTACCTCACGGGGTCCGGGTTTCCAGTCGATGCCCAATTCAGTCAGTGCATCTTTTAAGGAATCAAGGTTACGGATTTGAGTCTTAATTTGGCTAAAGTGTGACATGGTGGTTGTAAATCAACGACAATAAACTGCTGGAAAACTTACCATTCGCTGTAAGTAGCTTGCGTATTCGCCAGGTTGGATTGTTGTATTTGATTGGCGAAAAAT
Source organism: Nostoc cycadae WK-1 (assembly GCF_002897135.1). Taxonomy (NCBI): domain Bacteria; kingdom Bacillati; phylum Cyanobacteriota; class Cyanophyceae; order Nostocales; family Nostocaceae; genus Nostoc; species Nostoc cycadae. Next base: position 51,195 of record NZ_DF978438.1, read on the forward strand.
TCTGAGGTTGGCTCTTGATTAAGTACTTGCCCCAGTTGTGCTTCAATTGCCGCTGTTACCTCAGCACAAGAAGCACCCACAATGCCAGTGACTTTCTCTTGTACGCGACCGTCTGGATAAATTATGAATTCTAATGTCTCCATGCTCTTGGCCAACCACGATAGTAAGCTTAGACTTTACTCCTTAGCACAATGCTAAAAAGCCTGTCCAGGGAACATTGTTACTTAGACACAAACTTGCCATTTTTTAACTAATGTTCCATCTTTCAAAATAAATATCTCAGAAAATTTACAAAAATTATTAGTTTAATAAGTCCGCACATCTGTCATTAGTTAGTCTCTCTTAACCTTCTGGAATAGTCAAGTTTATAAACGAGCTTGTAAAGTCAGGGATAAATGCTTGATAAATCAGCACTCTTCGGTAGTATAGCTAGATAGGTAAGTCATAAAACTATGTAATTTATTGAAAAAGTTTATCATTATTATTAAATTAAACCTATTCTCTCTAGGGTTATAAATTATGAGAGTCAGAGGATGAAATGATGTTTGATGAAAGAGTGATAGGCATCGCCTAGGGTTTATTTTTGACTAATGAGTTTAGCGATCGCCATTGCTAAGTCAAGGGGATCAACGGGTTTGGGGATATGTCGTTGAAAACCTGCGGCCATTGCTTGTTTGTAGTCAATTTCACCAGCATAAGCTGTCAGGGCGATCGCCGGAATCTCCCCGCCTTTGTCTTTTGGTAATTGTCTCACTTGGCGCAGCAACATATAGCCATCCATAATCGGCATTCCAATATCACTTAATAAAATATCTGGCTGCAATTTCACGAGTGCTTCTAATGCTTCTGCTGCGGAGGAGACTGCTGTGACTTCTGCCCCATATTGTTCTAAGGCAAAGCTGAAAAACTCCAACACATCAGCTTGATCATCAACAAACAAAATTCGTACTCCCGCCAGTAATGTATCTTGGGTTGCTAAATCCATCTGTACTGAGTTTGTCGTACTGACAGATTCAGCACTTTTATGCAGGGGGAGTCGGACTGTAAAAATTGCCCCTTGTCCTTCGCCTGGGCTATCTGCCAAGACAGTACCACCGTGGAGTTCTACTAAATGGCGGACAATTGCCAATCCTAATCCCAGCCCGCCAAATACTCTGGTGGTTTTGCCATCGGCTTGGCGGAAGTATTCAAAGACGTAGGGTAAAAATTCCGGGGTGATTCCCTTCCCGTTATCAATGACTTGAATTTGCGCTTCCATACCAACTTGCGCTAAACGTACTTCTACCCGTCCCTCAGCCGGCGTAAACTTGACAGCATTGGATACTAAATTCCAGACAATTTGTTGCAAGCGATCGCCATCACCGACAACTTCGACGGTATGCTGGGGCAGTACTGTTTGCAGTTTAATTGACTTGGCTTCGGCAGCTAAACGTACTGTTTCTAAAGCGGCGGTAATTGTGCTGTTTAATTCTACAGGGCGGATATGTAGACTCAACTTACCCCGCAAAATCCGCGACACATCTAATAAATCTTCTATCAATTGGGCTTGTAACTTGGCGTTGCGCTCAATGGTTTCTAAAGCCCGAACTATTGTAGCTTCGTCGTTTTTACGGGTGCGTAGTAGTTTTGCCCAGCCCAAAATCGGGTTGAGGGGTGTTCGCAATTCATGAGAAAGCACCGCCAGAAATTCATCTTTGATGCGGTTAGCGGTTTCGGCTTCCGAACGGGCATAACTTTCGGCTTCGTAGAGTTGAGCGCGAGCGATCGCCTGAGCGCATTGTTGCCCCAGTGTCAACATAAATCCTTGATCTGCTTCAGAAAAGATTTGGGTATGACTAAAGCTCAAGCCTAATGCCCCAATTACTTGTTTTTCTAAAATCAAGGGAATACAAGCAAAGGCAGAATTTCCTGTGACTGATGGCAGTTCTGCTAAGTGGGGATAATTTGCGGCGAAGGCTGCTGGACTTTCGATAAAAATTGGCTTTCCCGTTCTGACTGCTTCTGCTAAAGGTACAGCCGCCATCACAGAAAAACTTTCCCAAGCCTCAAGCACTGATGACGGATAGCCAGTGGCTTGGACAACTTTGAGACAACTGCCTTTTTCTGCTAACAAGCTAACAGAACCAGCACTAGCACCCAAGGCGGCAATTCCCTGGTTGACGACAACATCAGCCACCTGTTGCGGTGTGATGGCTTCGGAAAGGGCGGCGGTGATTTTTTGTAAACGTACAGTCCGGTTAACAGCTAATTCTGCGGCTTGTTTTGCCTGCTGAGTTTTTTGGTAAAGTCTAGCGTTATCAATGGCTGTGGCAGCACGATGAGCCAAATCTTCGGCTAATGTCAAGTCTGCTGAGTTGTAGGCACAGCTAGATTCGCCTCTGACTAAAGAAATTACGCCAAATACTTTACCGCGTAAATGCAGGGGAATAATCATTAGAGAATTCATCCCCAGGCTTTGGAGTAATTTTAAATGCTCCTCGTCTTCAGCCATCTGTGCAAGAAGCTGATCTGGCAGTTCGGGATAAAAGACTGATTGCCTGCGTAGCAATGTTTCTCGAAATGGGCTGTTGTTTTCGTACTTGGGGGGATAAAGTCGTCGGAGTTCTGTTAATATTTCTTTCTTAGCCGGATGGGCAGAGATCATGGCTATTTGTTCAATGACATCATTTTCTCCCAGCACATCAACCACACACCAATCGGCTAGGGTAGGCACTAGCAAACTAGCCACATTATTGAGAGTGACTTGATAATCTAGAGAGGCAGCTAGTAAGCTACTGGCTTCTACTAAAAAAGTTTGGGCTATTTCTGCTTTTTGGCGATCGCGTAGTGCGGCTTGTCGTTCGCTAATATCTTCAATAATGCCGACTGCATATTTCGCTTGTCCATGAATATCCCAAACTGCGGAAGAAGTCAGATTCACCCAAACCACTGAACCATCTTTGCGGATGTAACGTTTCTCTAAAGAATAACCACTAATTTCTTTAGTTAACACTCTCCCAGCTTGTTCCCAATCAACTGCCAAGTCATCAGGGTGGGTAATATCTTGAAAGCTCATCTGGATTAATTCTTCTTGGCTGTACCCGGTAATGTCACACAACGCCGGATTAACTTGCAAGAATTTGCCATTTAAAGCTACCAAAGTAATCCCCACTGCGGCTTGGTTGAACATAGCCCGAAATCTAGATTCACTTTCGCGCAAAGCAATTTCGGCAACTTTGGTGGCTGTGACATCCGACAGCATAATCCCAATACCTACAGTTTCATCTAAGGCATTGCGAACCGGATAATAGTTACCCAACCAATAGCCATACATTCCCTGTTTTCCTGGTATTTCTCCACTAATTTCTACGTTTAGTAAGGGTTTGCCTGTTTCTAGCACCTGCTGTAACTGAGCTTCAAACTGAGTTGCCATGCTAAAGAAGACATCACCAAATTTGCGTCCTAGATGTGCTTCGATGGGGACACCATTAATGTCAGCTAACACCTCATTAATTCTGACATAGCGCAATTCGCGATCTAAAAAGCAGACAGCCACAGGTGCGCCAGCTAACAAAGCATCTAAAAGCGATAGAGATTCGGCATAGTTAATTAAAGCTTGATGATTATCTCGATACAGTTGGGCATTTTCTACGGCTAAAGCAGCGCGATAGGCGATATCTATGGCCAAATTTAAATCAGCTTGATCGTAGCAACGATTGGTATGGGCGATCGCAAAGCTAATACAGCCCAGCACTCGCTGATGGGCGATTAATGGCACAACCATTGCCGACTTCACCCCCATCTGCCGGACAATTTCTAAATGTTCCTCGTTCTGTGTAGCTTCTATCAAAACAGAATCAGATACTTCAGCAATTAATTCGGGAATGCCTGTTTGCAGTACTCTAGCGATCGGATGTGTACCTTGAGTATTCGGCACATACTCCTGAAGTTTTTGGGCTAACTCTGCCTGAGATGGATCTGCATAAGCCAGAGGTAAACGGCGAATTGTCCCCTCATCTGTGATAATCTCCACACTGCACCAGTCAGCTAGTTGAGGTACAGAAATTTTGGCAATTTGCTGTAAAGTCTCTTCATAATCTAATGAAGTAGAAAGTAAACTACTAATTTCTGCAATGTAACGCAGTTGATCTTCCGCTTGCTTGCGCTCTGTAATATCAATTACAAAAAAAGCGCCTCGTTCTAAAGTTCCTTCATGGCGGCTACCACCAATTAAAACAGGGAAGCGAGTACCATCTTTGCGGATATATTCTTTCTCAAAGGGAATGCAAAAAGAACTGTCTAGAAATTGCGCCAGTGCTTGTTCATCTAGTCGTCGATACTCAACAGGTGTTAAATTTCGCCAATCAAGTTTTTTGTCAACTAATTCTTGGCGGCTGTAACCTAACATCTTTAACAAAGCTTCATTGGCATCTGTGATTCTGCCATCACCCTCCCAAAAGCCAATCCCAATCATATTAGACTCAACCACACTGCGAAACTTGGCTTCGCTTTCTCGCAATGCTTGTTCAGCTTTTTTGACAGCAGTGATATCAACACCAGTGATTCCCACTCCCAGCAATTTTCCATCTGGTAAACTGACCGGATAGTAACTCACCAAACCATAACGATACACCCCAGATGGATAAGTCTCACCGTTGATTTCTTGGTTAAGTAATGGCTGTTTGGTTGTGATTAATTCTTGGAAAATCGGCTCTAGTTGCGATGCCCATTCTGGTAATACTTCTGAGAGTGTACGACCAATATGTTGATTTTGTGGTACACCGTTAATTGCCGCTAAAGCTTCATTAACATAAACATAGCGTCGTTCCGTATCCAGAAAGGCCAGTGCCATTGGAGAACTCATTAACCAAGCATTCAGTAAAGCTAAAGTTTCATCTTTTTGCTGAAGGGCTTGCTGAAGTTGGCTTTGTAAGTTCGCTTTTTCTAGTTCTGTTTGCTTGCGCTGGGTAATATTTACGCCTACACAAGTTACACCGCCGTCGCCTCCGAGGGGTTCTACAAGCAAGTCGTAATAAAGAACTTTTCCTCGCAGCGTTATACAAACTTCTTCACGAGCCGAAATATTTTGTTCTACAGCCCTCCGTTTAATGGCTGTTAATTGCTGCGCTATGGCAACTGGAAATAGTTCATCATCAGTTTTACCCAGTAATGCCTCAGCGGTGCCTATACCCTGAAGATTATGAACCCACTGATAACGAAAATCTCGATCTTGCTGAAAAACAACAATATCTGAATTACTCAGGGCTACCCGAAATCGATCCTCGCTGACTTTAAATTTTTGGAGATTAATTTCCGCTTTACGTTTAGCGTGCCTTAATTCTTCACACAGAAAACTAAACAGTAATCCCTGTACAGCAAATAAGAGTATCTTTACCCCATTAGATACGCTTAAGCCGAAGGCATAATGCTCAGAAAGAAAAAAGTAATCACTGACTATGACTGATAAAAAGGTTGCCAAAAGCCCTGATTTCATTCCACCGTGCCAAGCACTCACCATCACAGCACCAAAAAATAGCAGGAATGGCGTTCCCTTTATATCTAATAGAGGGTCAAGTAATAGCATGATTACTAGTGCTGTGGCGACAATTACCACCACAAAGCCATAACGTAGTAACTGCGAATAAGGAATGTAGGGCATGAAAACACTTGCAAACAACCAATACTTGTGGCGAGGGCTATACATACCCTAAGCTAGTTTACAAGTTTTTATAATTCGTCTTCAGATAGATTCTTTATTAAGATAAAAAGTATCTTTTGCTAGTGGTAATTTTCTCGATAATATTGTATGTGTATCTCAGGAAAGTTGTAATATTACAAAATTTTATTAATAGTTCAGTTATCAATTTTCAACAAACTAGTTTCTCTATGTTTCTCTATATTTATCTTAAAGCATATAGCAGTTCTATTTAATTTCATAGCTACTAGGAAAGACAGATAATAGTGACGAGTCTAGGTGTTGGGCAACGTTGCCAATTCCTTGAGTGAAGTTCGTTCATCGGCAGTAGATAATGGCTGGCTATAAAATGCCAGATTTTGCTTTAACCGCCATAAATTTGGCACTGATTTTCAGTTGTCGGCTGTTATCTGATGGCTATTTGCTAAAAAATCAATCCTATTTTTAGATATTTTTTCCTTTTTTCTGTTCCTTGACTACACAAATAATTTCGTTAATCAAACCAAGATTAGTATGATTAAATATAATGAATTAATCAGTATTTCTTAATACAGCGACTAATTTTTCTATCTGCTCTGTTGTGTGAGTAGCCATTACGGAAATTCTAATGCGACTAGTGGGTACGGTGGGCGGACGAATTGCCGGGGCGAAAATGCCTGCATCTTTGAGGTGTTGACCAACCCGGAGTGCATCGCTTGGACTGGGTAATTGAAAACAAAGAATGGGTGATTCTGTAGGCAGCAATTTGAGATGAGGTAGCTGCTGTTGCATTAAATTTTTCAGGTAATCTACATTACGCCACAATTGAATCCGCCTTTGAGGTTCTTGCTGAACAACTTGAATTGCGGTTAAGGCTGCTGCTGTATCCGCAGGTGAAAGTCCGGTGGTGTAAATCCAAGTTGGGGCGCGATTGCGTAAAAAATCAATCAGATTGGCACTTCCAGCGACATAACCGCCTAAACTACCTAAAGCTTTGCTCAAAGTCCCAATTTGAATTAATGGTTTACCAGTACAGCCAAAATGTTCCACACAGCCAGCGCCAGTTTTGCCTATTACCCCAGTGGCATGAGCTTCATCAACTAGCAGCATACAGTTAAATTCTGCGGACATTTTTAACAATGCTGGTAATGGACATAAGTCGCCATCCATGCTGAAGACGCTATCGGTAATTATTAAACAACGACGGTAGTTTTGTCGCTGTTGGCTGAGTTGAGTTTTTAAAGCCACAACCTCACAGTGGGGATATTCTATGATGGCAGCACCACTGAGAACTGCACCATTTTTCAGACTGGAATGATTGTATTGGTCAGAAAGAATTAAATCGCGTTTACCAACGACAGATGCGATCGCTCCTAAGTTTGCCAGATATCCTGAACTAAAGACAATAGCATCTTCTGTTTGTTTGAGGGATGCGATCGCCATTTCTAGTTCTCGATGTAATTCTCGATGTCCACTAAGTAATCGAGAACCAGTGCTACCAGTACCCAATTCATGAATAGCCTTTGTAGCAGCAGCAATTAACCTTTCATCTCCAGCTAATCCCAAATAATCGTTACTGGCAAAATTAATTACCTCTCGCCCCGCCAAAACCACAGTTGCACCAGGGCGATCGCTTAATGTCTGTACTGAACGATACCAATCTGCCCGCTGAATGGTTACTAATGATTGTTCTATCCAAGCATAAGGGTCTGTGGTCATAGTTTCTCAGAATCAGAACTTTAAAGTATGAAAGCTCAAATTTCATACTTCATACTTTACCCTTCATACTTTTACTACAGTGCTTCAGGTGGGGCAATATCTGAGCCTATACGAATTCCGTTACTAGTGGACTGGATACCTGGTTTCGCATTTGTTTCCGGAGTATGGGTTGATTGGGAAATCGGCGAAGACGGGGTGACATCTGGATTAACAGTTGTGTCAATTTTTCCTGGCTGAGACACGACAGATAATCCTCCCACAGTTCCAGCCACCAGTGCTGTATAGCCTAAATACAAATGTATGGGTCGTACTTCTAAACCCGATTTTGGGGAATTATGTTTAGGCTGAGACCAAGAAGGTATAACGGATGGTACGGTGTTAACCATAGGTAAAGTATTCGCTAAACTTGTGCCATTTAGCCCCAAAGCATTACCCATCACTCGGATAAAGCCTCTCACTAAAATATCCTCTGGTAATAAATTTAAGTCGCCATTTTCTACTGCTTCCATTTGATGGATTGGTAGGTGAGTAAAAAGACTCAAATCTCGCAAACGAAAACCTTTGGCTTCACGGGCTTGACGCAGTTGTTGACCAATTTGACCCATAATGGCTAAACGTTGTTCTGCTAACTTTTGCTTGGCTAGTTCAGCGTTAGCAGTTTTTTGATTGGGTTTTAGCCAATTCATTAGTGTTGAGAAATGATGTTTATTCGCTGAACTGTCTGCATTATTTATCGAGGTATTGCTGACATTTTCAATTACCAAAGAGGTTGATGATGAATCTGTTAGATGATTAGTAGTCAGGTTAGTTTTGACATCACTAGAGTGTGCTAATTCTGTATCTGTCTGTTGGTTGCTATCGGAAATTTTGGCGTGATTGGCAAATTGCTGAAATGCTAAACCAATCGCTTCTCTACCTACAGCTTTCAACAAAGTTTTAGCTTCTTCGGAAGAATCAAGTAACTTTTGGAATGTCGCTATAGCTTGGCGATAAACCTTACTGCGATGGAGTTCTGCCTCAATTCCCCCCAAGAGCGATCGCAGTTCCTCTTGGGAAATTTCCATAGCAGGATTTCCCAGAATTTTGAATAAATATGCAGGTGTATTAGCCATGATAGAATTTGCTCCTCATACTGCAATATAGCTGTATAAATTCTCCTTTGAGGAAAATCTTATATCCGGATATTTATGTATGAAACTAGCTAATTTTTGGTTGTGATGATGTTAGGGTTGAGAGGTGTAAAGGAAAGAATTCACAACTCAGTAATCATACAGAAAAATTCTGGCTAATCCCTAACATCTCTGCGTTTATTTAGAGTTAAATATGAGAATTATTACGTAACTGAACTTTTTGAATAAATGACTGTACCCATTGCAGATATTTGCCACCAGAGACTACAGCTACATCGTTATGTTCTGCACCGGGAACTAAAATTAACTGCTTTGGTTCAGGCGCAGCATCATACAGTTTTTGACTCATCAAAGACGGGACAGTAGAATCACCAGTTCCGTGAATAAATAAAACGGGCATTTGTAACTGTGATACTTTTTTAATAGATTCAAAGCGCTGTGTCAGGATTAAATTAATGGGGAATATCGCAAACCATTTCCGAGTCGATACCATATCGTACAGAGATGTAAACGAGCTTTCTACAATCAACCCAGCGGCTTGAGGGTGTTTAACTGCCAAATCAATAGCGATCGCACCGCCTAAAGAATGACCATAAATAAAAATTTGCTGGGGTGGAATCTGCTGTTGCTGCGTCAGATATTGCCAAGCTGTAGCAGCATCTTGATAGACTCTCATTTCATTAGGAAAATCGCCTTGACTGCGACCATATCCCCGATAATCAATCAGCAGCACCGAAAATCCTAGTTGATAAAATCGATGGGTATGAGCTATATTTGCGCCAATATTAATGCCATTCCCGTGCAGATATAACAACACCTTGGCATCAGGCTGATTAGCTTTAATCCACCAACCGTGGATTTTTTCCACCTTTCCCAAGCTAGTTTTTACAGGTAGCCAAACTTCTTGATAAGGCAGATTGAATAACTCTGGTGTCTTTTCGATGACACGGGAGGGAAAAAAGATGAACTTAGGTTGCTGGACAAAGAGAAATATACAGATGCTACAGTAAGCGATCGCTACAATTATTCCAACAACAAGTAGCCGTCTAAACCCTAATAACAATAACAATTGCTGCTTGTGGATTTTCATGTGGGCAATTTTATACTTTAAAGAATCCTTGTATAGCAGTTTTTGCTTTTTTCGTATAGGGGCAAAAGCAATTTTAGATTGACCTCCTGAATTTATCTGGAGGCTGATTGAGCATCTTCACATGCAAATAAATAACTTAAAAGTTTAATATATTGTTTGCCAATTAGAATTAAAATAGTCAAAAAATTGGTATTAATTTAGTAATTCCTCTGTTAAATAGTAAACATGAGTCAATTTTAGGAGAAGATTGTGAGCCTCTTACAAGAAAATCAAAAAGAACAGTTGCAAGAAATAAGTAATACTTTAAGACAAGTAAGACAAGAAAAATCTATCCAACTCGAAGAGATAGCACTAAAGACAAATATTCGACTTGCTTGCTTAAAAGCTTTAGATGCTGGTAAATTCGATGAATTACCTGAACCTGTATATATTCAAGGATTTATCCGTCGTTATGCAGATGTTATCGGATTAGATGGTGCTGCTTTGTCCAAAACTTTTTCAACTGAAGTTAATCCTCTAGCACTTGATAAGAAGTTTAGTCAAAACGTAGAGAAGAACTCAAAATTTTCTTTACCGCTGTTTATTCCTTACTTAGTCTTGTTATTAGTTGCGGCTGCTGGGCTTATGTATGTACTTAATCCCCAATTTTCGGCAGAATCTCTAGTAAAAAAATTCAACTTTGGCACACCCAAAAAACAAACAACCGCAGCATTATCTACACCTGCATCATTACCAACAGAGCAATCTTATCCATCTGCCAATCAGACACCAACCTCAATATCTGCTCAAAATCCCCCAACTCCGTTACCTGTCATCGCATCACCCAAAGACAGCCTGAGTCAACCTGTAGCCGTCACCTTAGAGCTTCAAGGTAAATCGTGGTTACAAGTCAAAGTTGACGGCAAAACTGAATTTGTGGGGAACTTAAAAAAGGGAGTGCGTAAAACCTGGACAGCAAAAAAACAGTTGACTGTTCGTTCTGGGAATGCGGGTGTTGTCTTAGTTTCTGTAAATAATCAACCAGCAACACCCCTAGGAACTCTGGGTAAAATCAAAGAAGTCACATTCACTCCAGAAGTAAACAGTCAAGGATCAAAGATCAATGGTCAATAGTCAATGGTCATTTGTCTTTTGTAATTCTCCTACGGTACTCAGCACGGGCTGAACGCCCCGCTACCACTAACAGCACTCAGTACTATAGTTCCGGTTGACGTAGATGCCAAGTAGTTGATTGTTCATAAGCGTAAGCTACTTGAAGAATTTGGTCTTCTCTGAGGACATTACCAATTACTTGCAAGCCAATGGGTAAGCCATTGTCATCAAAACCACAGGGTACATTTATCCCAGGTAAACCAGCAAGATTGACGGGAATCGTCATCAGGTCATTTAAGTACATACTCAAGGGATCTGTGGTTTTTTCCCCGGCTTTAAATGCTGTAGTGGGTGCGGTAGGAGTAACTAACACATCAACTTTTTTAAACGCATTTTCAAAGTCTTGCTTAATGAGGGTGCGGACTTTTTGAGCTTTGAGATAGTAAGCATCATAATACCCAGCAGATAGGGCATAAGTGCCAATCATAATCCGGCGTTTGACTTCTGTACCAAAACCACTTGCACGGGTACGAGTGTACATAGACAGCAAATTATCTGCATCTGGTGTACGCAAGCCATATTTCACGCCATCGTAACGAGCGAGGTTGGCTGACGCTTCAGATGGGGCAATTATGTAGTAGCTAGGTAAGCCATAACGGAAACGCGGACAAGAAATTATATGAATTTCTGCTCCCAACATTTGTAATTGATCGATGGCTTTAGTCACAGCCGCCTCTACAACTGAGTCTAAGCCTTCACCAAAAGTTTCTGTAATTACCCCAATTCGCACCTTTCGTCTAGCTTTGAGGTCTGGTTTCAGGGTAGCAGCATAGTCAGGAATTTCTACTTTTAGGCTGGTGGAATCTTTGGCATCATAACCTGCGATCGCTCTGAGCAAAATTGCTGCATCTTCAACAGAGCGTGCAAAAGGGCCAATTTGATCCAACGATGAAGCGTAAGCCACCAAACCGTAACGAGAAACTAGCCCATAGGTGGGTTTCATCCCCACTACGCCACAAAAAGATGCAGGTTGGCGAATGGAACCACCAGTATCAGAACCAAGGGAAACAACACATTCTCCCCCGGCGACGGCTGCGGCTGAACCTCCAGAAGAACCACCAGGAACCCGTGTTAAATCCCACGGATTTGCTGTGACTTGGTAGGCAGAATTTTCTGTGGAACTACCCATCGCAAATTCATCTAAATTGGTTTTACCAACCATCACCGCCCCAGCATCTAGCAGTTTCTGTGTCACTGTTGATTCATAGGGTGGCACAAAATTTTCTAAAATCCGAGAAGCACAGGTGGTGGGAATTCCCTTGGTACACATATTATCTTTGATGCCAATAGGAATCCCTGCTAGGGGGCTAATTGCTTCACCAGCAGCGATTTTGGCATCTACAGCACGAGCTTGATCTAACGCCTGTTGTGCCGTTATATGCAGGAAACTGTGCAATTTCGGCTCTAATGCTTGAATTTTGTCCAAAGCTTCTTGGGTAATTTCAACGGCAGAACGTTCTTTTCTAATTAGCTGTTCGTGCAACTCGCGTATGGATGCCATGACTGCTCTCTTGGTAACTCAAGTCATTGATTTTAGTACATATTGCGGGCTATTAGGAAAGTCTAAACTCTGAAGAGTAAAGTCTTAACTGGAGAAATAGGCGATTATCTCCCAACCCGCCAGCGTGAATTTTGTTGGTATAGCCTCAGACTTCAGTTTTAAGAGCTATTTGCTTCATACTTCAGGCTTGATACTTCATACTTTCCCAAAACAGCAAATATATACTTGATAACCGCATGTTTGCAAATTATAAAATTTGAACTATTAACTTAGCTATAAATTTCAGTTATTGTCGTGTAAGAGGATAGTAGTGCAACTTAGGCAAGTAAACTTTTAAGTCTAGCTATTGATGGCTAATTCAAGCAATATTATGCAATTTTATTAATTTTGTTGCGAGGGAAAGGAAGATGGTCAAAATAATTACTCGTAAATATATTGGTCAAGCAAATGTCTATGATATTGGCGTAGAGCAAGACCATAATTTTGTCATTGAAAATCGTTTAATAGCATCTAATTGCTTTAATAAATCGCACTCGACGGCTTACGGATATGTGACGTATCAAACTGCATATTTAAAAGCAAATTATCCATTAGAGTATATGGCCGCCCTGTTAACTGCTAACAGTGGAGATACAGACAAGGTACAGAAATATATTTCTACTTGTTTGAGTATGAATATTCAAATAGAGCCGCCGGATATTAATCGCTCTGGTGTAGATTTTACACCCGTGGGGGGCAAGATTTTATTTGGATTTTCCGCGGTACGGAATGTGGGACAAAACGCCATCGCCTGTATTTTAGAAGCCCGTGAGCAGCAAGGCGAGTTTAAATCACTGTCTGATTTTTGCGATCGCGTCGATTTACGTGCAGTTAACCGTCGGACTTTAGAATCGCTGATTTATTGTGGAGCTTTTGACAAAATAGACCTCAATCGCCACCAATTAATTAAAGACCTAGAGCTTGTTTATGATTGGGCGCAATCTCGTGCTAAAGATAGAGCCAGTGGTCAAGGTAATTTATTTGATTTATTAGGCGGTTTTGCTCCTACTACTAAACCAGTTAATAATGTCTTTGATTCTGTCCCCAAAGCTCAACCTGTACCCGATTTTCCGCCGCAGAAAAAGTTGCAGATGGAAAAAGAAATCCTAGGATTTTATGTCTCAGATCATCCGCTGAAATCTATTAAACACTCATCTTCTATTTTAGCGCCAATTAACTTATCACAACTAAGTGACCAGAAAGAAGACACGCTACTTTGTGCAGTTGTGATGTTAAATAACGTCAAAAAAGTCATGACCAAAAAAGGTGATCCAATGGCAATTTTGCAGATAGAAGATTTAACTGCACAATTAGAAGCAGTCGTCTTTCCTAAAACTTATGAACGAGTCAGTAATTCCCTAGAAGTTGATGCCAGATTAATTATTTGGGGTAAAGTCGATAGAAGAGATGAACAAGTGCAATTAATTGTGGAAGATGCTGAACCAGTCGAAACAGTACAACTGGTGATGGTAGAGTTGACTCCTCAGCAAGCAATCACAATTGAAGAACGCCATAAATTAAGAAATATTCTGAAAGAACTGTCAGGGGATAAAGAAAATGCCAAAGTCCCTGTAATTGGAATTGTCCAAACTGGAAACTCTCGTCAACTTGTCCGGTTTGGACGACAATTTTGGGTGCAAGATTCACGCTCAACAGTTTTAGCACTACAAAATGCTAGATTCCTGGCTCATGTAAAACAATTGACTAGTAGTTGATCAGAGAGTACGAAATAAATGGTGTAATAAAAATTACCTGAATTTAAATCATATAAACTACCTAATATCTAAAATACTGCTTCGTCAACAGTATATTGTCGTAGTAATACTGTCGTTAACTCGTTTTTTTAGTGACTTATGCGGATGATGTTTTCTGGGAGATAATGGTATTTTTTTATGCCATAAGGAGTTAGATATTGCTAAGTGAAGGAGCTAAAGCTGGATGATTGCAAATGACTTACATAGATTTGTTTCTTATTGTAAAAAAATTCAACCACAAACCCAAGAAGACATCAAACAGTTTTTTGAAGGGGTAATAGTTTTTCCTTACGATAAGGAACTACTGTTACAAGCTTATCTATTTTTAAATATTAAGAATTTATTTCCTGAATGTGGTGAATTACTGTTGTTTGAAAAGTCGCCAATTGCCGATTACACCGATTTAGGAAAATGTGATTTTGTCTATCTGACATTACAAGGAAATCTGTTGCTTATCGAAACTAAATTTATTGATACAGAAGCAACTGGTGCCACAGAAAGAAAAAGACGCAATAAACATCGCAACAAAGTATTTGAACAAGTCATTACTTTGAAAAACCGATTTAGTGAATATTGGGATATTAAGCTGAATCAATTAGAATGTGGGGTTTTCACTACGGATGCAGACGTTGAATGGCGAGGTAATGGTATGAATGTAATTACTAAGTCAATAGCGATTGATCAACTAGAAAAGTGGCGCAGAACCTACAAAAGAAGTATTTAACTATTGTTTTAATCCTATTAATATTCCACTTAATTTGTATTAAACTATATTTTGATTTTATGTTAATAACAAATTCCTAGAGACGCGAAGTTTCGCGTCTCTAATGTTTTGATTAATCTTTTCTATATATACGTAGTGGCTAAAAGAGATAAACAAGCGGGTTTAAGCACTGTTGACTAAACAAAAAGACTATCCTAGAAATAGCAGATAAAAAAAGTGATAACTAAATATTTATGACAACTATCTCAATTACCGATTCTCTAGTTCCTAGTTCTGTACCAAAATCGGCAATCATTCGTTTAGAAAATATCTTTAAAGTCTACGGTAGTGGCGAAACTGAAGTCAAAGCACTCAATAATGTCAACTTAACTGTTAACGAAGGTGAGTACTGTTCAATTATGGGGCCTTCTGGTTCAGGTAAATCTACAGCCATGAATATTATCGGCTGTTTAGATCGTCCCACAGATGGACATTATTATTTAGATAACGTTGATGTTGCCCAAGTGGATGATAAAGCATTAGCACATATCCGTAACAAAAAGCTGGGGTTTGTCTTCCAACAATTTCACCTTTTACCCCAACTTACCGCCTTAGAAAATGTGATGTTACCAATGGCTTATGCTAATGTTAACCCGACAGAGAGACGCGATCGCGCTGTTGTCGCCCTCACACGCGTTGGCTTAGAAAAACGCCTCAACAATAAACCAAATCAACTCTCAGGCGGACAACAACAAAGAGTAGCGATCGCCCGTGCAATTGTCAACCGTCCCGTGGTTCTCCTCGCAGATGAACCCACAGGCGCACTTGACTCTCGCACCACCCAAGAAGTGTTAGATATTTTCACTGAGTTAAACGCCAGTGGTATCACCGTTGTCATGGTTACTCACGAACCAGAAGTAGCCCGTCAAACCCAACGAATCGTTTGGTTCCGTGATGGTGAAGTCATACACTCTCATCTCACACCAACCGATTTGACTCAATTGGCTGTTTGAGCAAAACTTAAGAATTCTTTTTGTCTAGATCCCCGACTTCTCTAAGAAGTCGGGGATCTAGTTTCTTTCGTAATGATTAAAGACTTGAAGTTTTGCCAGTTTCTGCTTGTGTTTCAATTGGCTTCACGTCACTATAGCCCATTTCGCCCGCAATGGTTCTAAAAACTGACATTTGTGCTTCAAAATCTAATCCTTCAATTTGAGACAGCAAATCATTAATTGCGTTACCTGGTTCATAATCATCGGGAAAATCAACTACAGATTCACCCATAGCTACTGCCCAAACATACCAAACTAACAATTGGTTATTTTCTTTTAATGCACCATAGGCGCGAGAATATTCTGTGTCTTTGCGGTTAACTATGTCCCGCATAACATTTAGTTGTTCTTCCTCAGAAAGTAGCAAATAGTCATTTAATAAAAGAGGTGCTAATTCAGGTTCTGCCGCAGCCGGAGCCGCAGGAGTAATGGAATCACCCATGTTTTCATAAACAAAATAAAACCATGCTAATTTAGCATCAGTATCTAACTTATTAAAGGCTTGTACAACATTTTGGGTTTCATTACTTAATGCTTGAGGAGCGCTTTTATCGTAACTTGCAGTCATAATTTATCACCGGGGAATTAACATATCAAACTAAGAGTTAACAAATTTTGATAATTATGATCTCCCTCCTAGAGAAAGACTTATTTTAATTTGTAATTAAAACTTATATCTATCTTTTAATAGAGGTTAGAATCCCTCCCTAGATGGCAGTAGTTCAGCAATTTATCTTGCTAGAATCGCCCCAGCATTTAATAAAAATTACACAAGTGTTAAATTATGGCTGATACAATAAAACCCAATCCCAATGAAGCTACTACCCACGATGCACAATTAGCCGCAGAAAACATGGCTAGTGGTGAAGAAAAAGTACAAAAAGTTGACTTTGATGCAGATTACGCCGCCGCACAGCAATTTAGTGTCAGTGAAATAGATCGTACTCTTGAAGGAGCCGCCGCGGCTGAAACAGCAACCGCACCTAAATTTGAAGTTCCAGAAGCAGAAGATAGAACTACTGAAGCGCAGCCTACAGGTAATCCTGATGATTATTTAGACTTAGCGAAAGAAGTTGGGGGTTCTCATAACGAAGGTGTCTCAAATGTTAGCGATGATTTAGTTAAACAAGCTATCGAAAAAGGTCAACCTAAAAAATAGTTAATAGTCCAGAGTCAATAGTCAATAGTCCAAAGTCATGAATGATTGCTTCTCTTCCTCATTTTAATTTCTTAACAAAGAAAAAATGACAGAGGACTATTGGCTAATTATCAACAATTTTGTACAACATCTAGTAGTTCACTTGGATGGTGAATTAAAAAGTCAGGCTTTTGCTTTGATAATACTTCTGGAGAATTAAATCCCCAAGTGACTGCAACTACTTTAATATTAGCCTTCCTGGAAGCTTCTATATCTCTAGTTTCATCACCAACATAAATAACGGCTTGAGTTGAGAGTTGCTTTTGCTTTAATACGTTATTTATGATTGTAGTTTTGCCAAAAATAGTTACTCCTGAATAAATAAAATCAAAGAGGTTATCTAAATCGTGATTTGTCAAGAAAGCTGTAACATTTTCCTTAGAGTTAGATGTGATAATCCCTAACTTATAACCTTGATTTTTCAGTTCTGTGAGTGCTTCTTTAATTCCCGGAATTGGATGAAATTCGTGAATTTTATTTTTCAGTTCTGATTTAACTTTTTTGAGTAGAAAGGGAATTTTTAGTAGAGAAACACCTGAGTATTTAATAATTTCTCTAGAAGTTAAATTCCTTAAGTAAGCGAGTTGTTCAGGAGTGATTTGTTTATAGCCAAACTCTGTAGCTAAACGATTGGCAATACTTATGAGAGCATCTACTGTATCTGCAATTGTGCCATCAAAATCAAAAACAATTACTTTTTGAGTCATTATTTTGCTGGGATGCGTCAAGATTAGCACGGGCATTCCGTCTTAACATTTCTGGCTTAATCCGCCGCAACGCTGATGCCGGAAATTGTCTGTCCCACTCCTCATCTGAGATTTTTGCTAATTCTATCAGCTTGGGCGCAATATTCCCAGGATAAGGCTGAAAATCTGCTACGTCAGTTGTCTTGGCAAATCGTTGATTCCAAGGACAGACATCTTGGCAAATGTCGCAACCCGCCACCCAGCCTTGTAAGTGTGGTGCGATCGCTTCTGGTAATTTTTCCCCCCGATTTTCAATTGTATGATAAGCAATGCAGCGATTAGCATCGACTACAAAGGGTTGGGTAATTGCACCAGTGGGACAAGCTGTTAAACAACGAGTACAGCTACCGCAATGTTGTGTATGGGGGCGATCGCATTCTAGTTCTAAATTGGTCACAACTTCCCCCAAAAACACCCAAGAGCCATACTCTCTAGTAATCACATTCCCATTTTTGGCAATCCAACCAATTCCCGCTTTTTGCGCCCAGACTTTATCTTGTACGGGGCCAGTATCTGCATAATATCTCGCTGTCACGCCTTCACCTAGTGATTCTAGCCAAGTCGTCAACTGCTTGAGTTTTTTGTGCATCACCTTGTGATAATCTCGCCCCCAACCATAGCGAGAGATTTTGGCATATTCTTCACCTTGTGGGCGCTGATGTGGGGTGTAGTAATTCAGCGCCACACACACAAGCGATCGCGCCTCTGGCATAACTAAACGAATATCTTGCCGCTTGGGGTTATCCATCCATTCCATATCAGCGTGATAACCTAACGCTATCCATGCTTGCAGTCTCTGAACTTCTGTATTATCTACTTCGTCTACAGCAGCAATTCCAACTTTGTGAAAGCCTAAATCTAAAGCTTGTTCTTTTACTGTCCTACTGCTGGTTACAGAACTTTGATTCATGTTTTTGAGCTAAATTCTGCCCACATTTAAGACATTTAATTATACAGTATACAGTCAAATCTGCCATAGAAAATTTCCCTTCCAACTTATTTGTAAATTTTATTTGCAGTTTGTAAATAAATGATGCAACATTGGAGAGTAAGAGGAAAAGTAACAAACAGTAATGTGAACCTCCAACTATTGCCAGATCCTCCCAACCTCAATGATTTACCAAAAACTGTTCCCGGATTTTCATCTGGGAACAAGTTCTTTCTTAAGAAATAGCCTAAGTTAATAATCTACCTCGACAGTTGCTTTTTTATCTTGACTTTTAGATTCAAAATACTTTTCAGTACGTTTAATATCTGGTACTTTTATGAAAACTGCTGAATCTGTAGAAGCAATTGAAATTGCGGGAATTTCAGAACCTTCTATCTTGAATTATTTTGCTACTTTAAATGCTGGTCAATTTCAACAAACAGCTTCACTGTTTGCCGAAGATGGTGTGATGTATGCGCCCTTTGAATCTGGTATTGTGGGCGAAGCTGCGATCGCAGCTTATTTACAACAAGAAGCCCAAGGTATTAAAGCTTATCCCCAACAAGGAATTATTGATAATTTAGAAAATAACCAAATTCAAGTTCAGGTGACAGGTAAAGCTCAAACCTCTTGGTGTGGTGTGAATGTCATCTGGCTATTTATTTTGAATCAACAACGACAAATTACTTATACCAAAATTAAACTATTAGCTTCTCCCCAAGAATTATTAGCTTTGCGGCCAGAAAAATAGCTTCCGTCCGCTGCAAACATCGGGCAATTTTCTTCGCTAGGGCTTTGTCGTGTTGAAGATTTTCAAAGAGGGAGCTTTGCAATGCGATTTACCCACTCCTCTGCACTGGATACTGCCCAAATTAACACCAATTCCTCAATAACAACCTCAACCGATAGCTTTCGGGAAACGATGATCACCCCTGAGCTTTGATTGCTGGTAATAAATGTAGCAAACTCCGATGGCATTGTTTTGCGGTCGTGACTCACGAGAATTCGTTGCTGTTGCGCTGCGATCGCCAATACCTCTGGATCTTTAACTCCTGCTAATCGAGCAGCAAAGGCTGTTTGAAAGTTAATTGTCGGTTCTCTTCGTAAAACCCCTGTGACGATTGCTTGGTTCAAATCAGCATCGGCTTGGTAGCGAATAATCACGGCTCTACCTGCTGTCTTGCTACTTTAGCCGCTATGAGTTTGTTATACAAATTAGGATCGCTGGCTTGAAGAGGTTGAGGTATAGAATCAAATGCTGCTTCTTCTGCTGCTAAGTAAGCGTCGATTTCAGTACGATTCGCTAGATAAAATGCGATCGCTCCATAAACCTGTTCAAGTGTTAGCAACGGAAAAGACTGAACAATACTTTCAGGTGATAATCCTTGTCGGAAAGCGTAAACAATTGAGTCAAGAGAAATCCGAGTTCCTTCTACCAAATAAGCATCGTTGCGATACTCTATGTAAGATTTAGGTGTTAAGACTAGCATAAATTCACTATGAATCTAACTGTTTTTCATTGCCTAATAGTTGTATAACAAAGATATTATTTTGATTGCTACGAACTTAATTTTGCTTACCTAACACTTGAATCAAAACTACTAAACTCACCTGTAGACGGGGCTGTGTAAGCTACACATCAAAGAAAGCTTACAGACGAAGTTGAGTCGTGACGCACCTAGTTCGGCCTACCTTTTCTCCTGCTTTCGTCGTAAGCCTCAGCGAAGCATCCCCTGCCCCCAGAAAGCCAGCACAACCACAACCTCATCGTTCGGAGTACGCTCTTTGAACACCTGAGCCTCCAATTGCCTCTTGTCATTTGCCAGTTTTGGGTTAGCCCGGAGTAGCTCGACTGCATCGAGAGCGTACCTACTGCTACTGACCGATTTTGTGTACTGACCCGTAGTGATACCTGGAAGCAGACCTGCTTGGCACAACCCAAGAAAGGCTCCACGCGGGCAGCTATGCTGGATCGCGTTGCTGAGTTTGTTGGGGTCAGTGTAATGTTCCGTAAGAGATGCCCGCCAAGCGTCCTGGGGCAACATACCGTTCAATGTAGCCAAGCAGTACGCTCGCCAAGCGATCTCGCCATACGTACCCATCTGTGTTGCGCCTCCGTCTTCATGAAAGTAGTTTACCAAAAGTATTAAAACACGCAAATAATAGACAATCTCTGTTTATGACTGAGTTCATAGAGAATATCAAATAACCAGTTGCGAGATGGCGATCGCCTGATAATTTCATAATCTATTTCTAAGCGATCGCCCTCAGTATAAAACTAAAACTGCCAATTCAGTTGTAATCCCACGACATCAACTGAGCTTTCAAATTCACCTCTAACTGTGCCAGTGGTAGTACTGGACTGATTAATGGGGCTGTCTTCTGCGAAAACATGGCTATAGGCAAGATCAAGGCTGAATGATTGAGAAGGACGGTAAATAGCACCAATTCCTACTAAAGTGCCACTGCTGTTCATCATCTTTGGTGAGGTAGCGAACAAGGATGTTGGTATCAAGTCCGATCATTGCCTCCCTCAGAGATAGCCGCTTCCATATCTTCGAGAGTGGCTGGTCTAATGTCTGGCCGATACAGAATCCCTGACAGAGTTTCTACCGCAACATTGAGGGGAAAGATTTTCACTTGACCATCTGCATCGATAACAAATTCGACCCTGCTACCGCTAACTAGATTGAGATGCTCCCGGATTTCTGCGGGAAGAGTGATTTGTCCAGTGTCAGTGACTATCGTGCTGAACATAACTAGGATGCCGACAAAGAAACTTGCATTTATATTTTAACTAGTCAATCGCTACTAACTTTATCTATAGACAGCGCGAATTAATTAGCCGCAGACTGAGCTTCTTGATACATGATTTCTTGGAATTGAATCATGTCTTTTTGTGGATCTGCGATGCTCACTTTTACTAATAACTGTTCACCTAATGTCGCAGAACGTTTAAAAATCATTGGTAACTGCAAGCCCAAATCTTCTAATAAAATTAGTGCTAAGTTACTGTCTTCTCGCAACCACATTAAAACTGTGACTGACCAAACTTGTTCTGGATGACGACGGAGATATTCTAAAGCCCAATATCTATTAGTTTGGCGTTCCACCATTGTTACCTCTTGGGTAATGGTAGAGACAGTCATCATCACTTCTTTGAGTTGGTCGGCGGAAAATGGCAGGACTTCACCCCGCAAATGGGCTTTTAGTTGAAAATGGGTGAGCAAATCACTGTAGCGACGAATGGGAGAAGTTGCTTGAGTATAGGTATCTAAACCCAAACCTGCATGACGTAGAGGTGTGATACTCATTTCACTTTTGGGCATACATCGCCGCATCGCACAAGCACGAACGAATCCTGCTGGTAATTGAATTAATTCTTCTTCTGGCGGTAATTCTGGCTGTGGCTGACCGCGAAATGGCAAGGGTATGTTATGAGTTTTACCGTAACGGGCGGCTACTTCACCAGCAAGAATCATCATTTCTGCCACGAGTTGCCGCGATGAGGAATCATCTAAAATGTCAATGCTGATCTCATCGCCTTTAACTTTAATCATCGCCTCTGGCATATTAATGCTGATAGCTCCTTGGTTGTAGCGCCAAGATTTCCGTTTTTTTGCCCAATTAGCGATCGCTTCAATTTCTGGTTCTGCTTGCACGCCTATTTGCACCATCTCATCCACATCTTCATAGGTGAGGCGATAAGTTGGTTTAATCAAGCTGGCATGAATGCTGTAATCTTCTACTGCTCCATTGCTATCTAAAATAATTCCAAAGCTTAGAGCGCAACAAATTTTCCCCTGTACCAAACTCATCGGCCCAGTCGCCAATATTTCTGGGAACATAGGAACCATACCTGTGGGCAAATAAACCGTACTTCCCCGCTTTCTGGCTTCTAAATCTAGGTCATCTTCTGGTTCTAACCAACGCGTCGGGTCAGCAATATGTACCCATAATCTTTCTCTACCATCAGAAAGTGATTCCCAACTCAGACCATCATCTATCTCAGTTGTGCTTTCATCATCAATTGTGTAAACTTTCAGATGGGTCAAATCTAGGCGATTTACATCTAAGTCTGTTGTTGGGGAATCCAAACGCTGTTGCGCCACTTCTAATACCTTGCTAGGAAACTGAACTGGAATTGACGAACGACGCAGGAACAAGTTTTCATAGGGACTCCACCAGCCCAGGTCTATTAATAATTGAAAAGCTCCTTGAGGGGTGGCCGGCCGCCCCAGCATATTCATCGTTTCTAAGACTGGTGCTGGAGGAGGGTAAGCCCTCGCCAGGGCATCATATTTTACTCCCTCCCGCACAATATCTGCCATTAAGGCTGCGTATTTTTCTAATGCTTCTAGGCGATGGCGATCGTGCCGTTGCCATTCTACCGCTTCACCTTTGAGTGCTTCTTCTACCCGCACTAAAAATTCTTGCTGTCCCTTAGCTTTGAGGGTTTCTACTTCTATTTGGTGTTTCCGTTCTGCTACTTGAGCCGTTGTGCGCGGTTCGTAAGCATCACCTTTTTGCTTGAAGTAGAGTTTATCATCTGATAACAAGCAATGGGCTGCATAACAAGGGGCTGGTTCTGATTCGGAAAACAGCAGATTCGCCATTTGCGCTGGTGTGACTGCCTCTGAGTCCTCCACCAATAATTCCCAAGCCACTTCTAAACTAGATGGGTCTAAATAAGGCTTGATTTCTTCTAGAAATTTAGGAATTTCAGCGGACTTATAGGTTTGTCCGTTAACTGTATATGTAATTTGTCTCGGCGCGAGGCTGTGGGATTGACCGCGTTCATCTACCACAAACCAACGGGTCTTTCCATCTGGACGATCTACCACACCCAGACGGCGATCGCCTTGAACCCTAAATTCAACTAGCGTCCCCTTCTCCACAACTCTCGCACTCTTATAATTTTAGATTTTAGATTTCGGATTTTAGATTTAATAACTAGTATTAAATCTGGAATCCTAAGAATTTTATGTAGGAACCAATTTTACACTTTAATTATTCAGATTTGAGATTTTGGACTGGAATTATAAAGCCAATTTTTGTAATTAGCTGTTCCTGTTAATCCAAAATCTAAAATCTAAAATTTAAAATTGACTTAGCCTTCAGCGTTGATGAATGGCAACAGTGCTACAATCCGCGCCCGTTTAATTGCTAATGTTAGCTCTCGCTGTTGCTGACAAGTCAGCCCAGTAATCCGGCGAGGTAATATTTTGCCTCGTTCGGTAATGAACTTACGCAATAAATCAACATCTTTGTAATCGATTGGCTCTCCTGGCTTAATTGGAGACAGACGACGACGATAGTAACTCATCTTTACTTGATTTCCTTGTGAACGGTATGTTTGTTGCAGTGGGTACAGAACTTGTTGAGTTCTAAACGGTTGGTCGTATTACGACGGTTCTTCATGGTGGTATACCGGGACACACCAGGAGAACGCTTGTCAGGATTGCTACGACACTCGGTACATTCTAGTGTCACAATTATGCGGACACCTTTACTCTTAGCCATAATCTTACAAACAGTTAAGCCTGAAGAGAAATTTACACAAATGACTATCTTCGCACATTTCGTTGCAAAGTATCAACTAAACGCTTGATTTTTATATCGAGCGAGTAGCCCCGACGCGACGAAACTATAAAAGTTCTAGCGTAACGGTCATGCAAAGCCTGCCGTAACTGGGTATCAGAGAAAGCTGCACCACAGTCTATTGCCAGAGGAAGCAATAGCAGTATAGCAGTGGGATTAGCTCGAATGTTGCCGAGGGCGATCGAGACCAACAAAGCACCAAAGCCAATTATAGCTTCTCGCTTCACCAGTGCCAGCAACTCTGGAATTCTCCCCATGACTTGGGCATTTTCCACTTCTAAGATTTTCAAGTCAAAAGCCCAGCGCCCTAAACTTTGCCCTCGATTGTTAAATACCACAACCACCCGCAAAATCAGCCAACAAAAGATAAAAACTAAAATTTGAACGAATTGAATACCGAAACTATTACTACCAAATAACGAACTGATTAACCAAGCACCCAAAAAATCCAGCCCCAAAGCCATACCGCGCCGCCAAATCTCAGCTTTGGGATAGTGTTTTTGCGGAATCCTTTCGATAGTCAT
This sequence comes from Nostoc cycadae WK-1, assembly GCF_002897135.1. Classification (NCBI taxonomy): domain Bacteria; kingdom Bacillati; phylum Cyanobacteriota; class Cyanophyceae; order Nostocales; family Nostocaceae; genus Nostoc; species Nostoc cycadae. Next base: position 75,985 of record NZ_DF978438.1, read on the forward strand.
ATAAAACAAGTATTTTTATTTAGAGGTTGGGAAATAATCTATGCTTCTATTTTTAATATTTAAGGTGATGTTCTGAGGTGTGGCTTTGCTGACCAAGCCCGAAATCATGACCACTAAATCTAAAACTTTATCTTGCGATCGCTCTAATGCCAGAAATTAGCCGTTTTTTAGGAATTATTATTACCATGTATTATAACGACCATCCGCCGCCACATTTTCATGTTCGTTATAATCAACAAAAAGCAATTATTGATATTGAAACTTTATCTATATTAGAAGGTAAACTGTCTTCCAGAGTATTAGCACTTGTACTGGAATGGGCGAATTTACATAAAGCAGAATTGATGGATAACTGGGAAAAAGCTAGACTCAATAGTCCGCTAGAAAAAATTGAACCCTTGGAATAAGCCATGCTAAAAGATATTATTGCAGTCCAACCAAAAGAAGGTTATCAACTCTACATCCAATTTGAAGATAACAAACAAGGAATTGTTGATGTTAGTAAATTAGTTTCTTTTACAGGGATTTTTGCACCCCTAAAAGATATTAACTATTTTCAACAAGTAAAAATAAATCCTGAGTGGGGAACTATTTACTGGGAAAACGGTGCTGATTTTGACCCCGATGTACTTTATGCAGAAATTACGGGAGACGAAATTAGTAATTATCAAATTGCTAAAACAGCAAATGAACTTTAGAAATCAGATTATCGACTTCTTAAAAAAGTCGATAATCTGAGATTTTCCTTTAATACTGGGTCATACGCTATGTTATCTGTCACGGATGCAGCAGAAATTATATTTAATTTAGTCAAACCGTTAGATGATCAGCAGGATATAGAAATTGTAGATTTATTGACAGCAAGCGATCGCATTCTGGCAAATCCCATCTCTAGTCAGCTAGATTTTCCCCATTGGGATAATTCCGCAATGGATGGCTATGCAGTTCGTTACGAAGATGTACAGCAAGCTAATGTTGAACAACCAGCAATTTTAGAAATTGTTGAGGAAATTCCAGCAGGATATCAACCTAAAACCACAATTCAACCTGGACAAGCAGCGCGAATTTTTACTGGTGCGGTAATTCCAGAGGGTGCAGATACCGTAGTGATGCAGGAGAGGACAAGCCGTGAGGAAAATCGCGTGTTTATTCAAGTCGCACCCCAACCGCACGAATTTGTCCGCCGCAAAGCATCTTATTATCAAGCCGGAAGCCAACTTTTACCAGCAGGAATTAAATTAAAGGCGGCGGAAATTGCTGTATTAGCGGCAGCACAGTGTCCCCAAGTCAAAGTTTACCGCCGTCCGCGAGTAGCAATTTTTTCCACTGGCGATGAATTGGTGACACCAGATATACCACTACAACCAGGCCAAATTGTCGATTCTAATAATTATGCCTTGGCAACTTTAGTCAAAGAAAGTGGAGCAGAACCTTTATTATTAGGCATTGTTAAAGATAATCCAGATGTTTTACGAGAAACAATTGCTTACGCCATAGCGAATGCTGATATTGTGCTTTCTTCTGGCGGGGTTTCTGTAGGCGAATATGATTATGTTGACAAAATTTTAGAAGCTTTAGCAGCGAAAATTCATATTCGTGCTGTAGAAATGACACCAGGGAAACCTTTAACTGTGGCGAATTTTCCTAATCAAAACTCAGCAATTTACTTTGGTTTACCAGGAAATCCTGTTTCGGCTTTAGTAACTTTTTGGAGATTTGTACAACCAGCAATTAAAAAATTGGCTGGACTTGCTGAAGGTTGGGAACCAAAATTTATAAAGGTGCGATCGCATGATGAATTACGCGCCAATGGTAAACGCGAAACTTACATTTGGGGACGTTTAAATTTAGTTAATGGCGTTTACGAATTTCATAAAGCTGGCGGTAGTCATAATTCCGGCAATTTAATTAACTTGGCTCAAAGCAATGCTTTAGCTGTTTTACCAATAGGTCAAACTTTAATTGCACCAGGAGAAGAAGTGCAAGTGTTGTTAATTGCTGGGGCGTAAATTATGAGCTTTGACAATGTTTGTAAAATATTAGCTGAAAAATATCCAGCAGAATTTGTTAATTGGTTACTTCCTGAAGAACCGACACAAGTTAAGGTACTGAAAACAGAATTGAGTTTAGAACCAATTCGTGCCGATTCTGTCACATTTTTGCAAACAGCTAATCGAATTTTACATATCGAATTTCAAACCCGCACCATCTCAAGTCCTCCACTTCCATTCAGAATGCTAGATTATTCGGTGCGGTTAATACGTCAATATAATGTTCCTGTTACACAAGTCGTAATTTTTTTGCAAGAGACAAATAACGAAATTGCTTTTACCGAAGAATATGTAAATGAGACAACTACTCACCGTTATCGAGTTCTACGAATGTGGGAGCAAGACTCAGTAATATTCCTTGATAACCCTGCATTATTACCTTTAGCACCATTAACACGCACAACCTCACCTCAACGGTTGTTGTCACAGGTTGCCCAGAGTCTTGCTAGAATTTCTGATAGAAATACTAGGCAAGATATTGTAGCTTACACCGAGATTTTAGCTGGGTTGAAATTTGAAAAGGGATTGATTCGTCAATTTTTAAGCGAGGATGTTATGCAAGAGTCGGTAATATATCAAGATATTTTGCAGAAGGGAGAGCAACGAGAAGCCTTCCGGTTTTTAATGCGTCAGTTAACTCGACGTTTTGGTGAGATAGACTCATCAATTATTGACCGTATCAGAGTATTATCTACTGAGCAATTAGAAGTATTGGGAGAGGAATTTGTTGATTTTTCTACAATCTCTGATTTGATTGCTTTATTAGAACAGCAGGAAAATAGTTAAGCAAGTAGCAACAATTGAAACGCAGAGTATCGCTGAGGTAAACGCAAAGGTACGCGAAGTTTTTGTTCAAATTTTAGATTTCATTGCACCAAAGCTCTAACTTCATTGGCAGAATCTAGTTGTAATGCTGTTGCTACGATCGCCTCGGCTTGAGCTACAGTTAATTTTGCGATCGCTTGTTTAACTATCCCGATAGCTTGGGGATTGACGCTTAATTCATCTAACCCTAAACCTAATAAAATCGCTGCGGCTGTTGGCTCTGCTGCTAATTCTCCACATAATCCTACCCAAATTCCGGCAGCGTGGGCGGCTTGTACAGTTTGCTGTATCATTCGCAATACGGCGGGATGTAAAGCATCGGCTAAATACGCTACTCTGGGGTTATTGCGATCGCCTGCCATGACATACTGACTTAAATCATTAGTCCCTATACTGAAAAAGCTGACTTCCGCCGCTAAATGATCAGCTATAGCGACAGCTGCGGGGACTTCAATCATTACACCCACTTCCATATTTTCATCGAAGGCTATACCCGCTTGCCGCAGTTCTGCCTGCACTTCACCTAAAATTGCTTTAGCTGCACGTACTTCTATGACAGTAGCAATCATCGGGAACATCACCTTAATATTGTGTTCTGCACTGGCGCGTAAAATTGCCCGCAACTGAGTTTTAAACAATTCTGGATGATCTAAACAGAAACGGATACCCCGCCAACCAAGGAAGGGGTTAGCTTCGTGAAACCCAACTCGCAAATAAGGTAATGGCTTGTCACCGCCCACATCTAGAGTGCGGATAATTAACGGACGGTTATCTAAAACTTGGGCGATCGCCTGATACACTGCTAGTTGTTCTTCTTCTGTAGGTGCGGTGTTTCTATTTAAATACAAAAACTCAGTCCGCAGTAGTCCCACACCTTCAGCGCCACCAGCCACAGCCGCTTGTACATCTGCAATACTACCAATATTTGCAAGGACATTTATCTGTTTTCCATCACGAGTAATTGCTGGTTGATGCGCCTTAGCAAGTACTTCTTGTTTAGCAGTTTGCCAAGCTTCCCGTTTAGCTTCTAACGCACCGAGAATATCTCGTTCTGGTTCTACCCAAGCTTTGCCGCTTTCACCATCCAGTGCCATCAATGTACCATCTTCCAGTCGCAACACTTCTGGATTTACACCCAAGACAGCGGGAATTCCCAATGTCCGCGCAATAATAGCACTGTGGGATGTGGCACTTCCTGACACTGTACAAATACCGAGTACTTTTCTGGGATCTAACCCGGCAGTGTCAGATGGTGTCAAGTCTGTGGCTACTACAATCGCTGGTTCGGCAAGATACAAGCTAGTAGCAGTATTTCCGGCTAACAGTCGCAGTACTCTTTGACCTATATCTACAATATCTTCTACTCGTTCTCGCAAATAAGCATCTTCTAGGGTGCGGTAAGAAGTTGTAACTTCATCAACTGCGGCTTGCCAAGCTGCTTCTGCATTCAGGTGATGTTCCATGATGCGTTGCTGCACACTTTCTAGCAACACAGGATCTTCCAAAAATAGTAAATGAGCATCAAAAATTGCGGCTTCAGTGTCACCTATTTGCAAAGTTGCTTGCGAAAATATGGTCTGAATTTCTTGTTGCGCTGTGTGGATAGCCAATTGTAAACGTTGCCATTCTGCCTCCGGGTCATTGACGTGGTATTCTGTTACCGTCACCGGGGCTGGTTGATAATGAATTACAGGTGCGATCGCAACTCCAGGAGAAGCCGCAATTCCTAATAGTTCGCCGCTAGTTGCTGGGGTTGCTTCCTGCTGTGTTGTCGGTGGAGACACAACAGCAGTATCATCCTCACCAAAGTTGTTAGCAAATAAAGTTTGTAATGCTGCTAGTGCTGCATCAGCATCAACACCAGATGCAGTAATTAACAATTCATGTCCTTGACGCACTCCTAAAGTTGTGACTTGGTTAATACTGTCACCTCGGACAAGTGCGGAATTGCTCGTTAAATTCTGTACCTGAATTTGAGATTGAAATTTCGCGGCTGTCGCAACAAACTGTGCCGCCGGACGCGCGTGTAAACCTAAACGATTATGAACACTCAGATGAATTTCTCTGGTAGGATAAGCCGCGCTCGTTGGTGCTTGTGTATGGCTAATTACATCTGCTGTTAGGTTAGTAACTCCCAATTGTGTCGCTTTGGCGGTTAATGCTCCTCTAGCTTCTGCCATGACCTGCTGAATGTTCTTACCTATGGCGGCTGCTACGGCTGCTGCGATCGCACCTTCTACAAGTGGTGCTTCACAGAGGTATACTTTTTCTTGATGTGCTTCTGGTAAAAATTCCACAGCCATTTCTGCATTCATGACTGCACTACCAAGATCCATTAATACTAATACACCATCATCGCTGAATACAGATGCGATCGCCTCATAAATCTTCAACGCATCTGTACCTAATGGATTTTCTGCATCTTCAATACCAGCCGCTACCGCAATCGCAACTTTGCCCTGAACCATTTGTGCAGCGAGTTCCTGCACACCCAGAGCCAATTGTTTACTATGAGAAACAATAACTATTCCGACCACTGCAACACCATCAACTTTGTTGAGAGTCTTATATTGAGCAAGCTATCTGTTGCAGACCAAAATAACATTAATATTTCATTATCATTACAATTATCCAAAAATCTTTAGAATGAGTCGTTGCAGCTAAGGTAAAAATGCGCTCACACTATAATTTTTGGGAATACTTAATTTTGAAGGTATTCTTCTAACTTAAAAGTAAAATCATTATGAGTATAACAGTACAACTACAACAAATTTCTTTATCAGTTATAGAAGCGATCAAGGAAAACCCACAACTGGTAAAAACTGTTATTTCATATTATGAAGAAAACAATTTTGAAGCTTTACTTCCTTTATTAGATACTTTTCCTGTTTTGTCTGAGCAAAATGACACACTTGTATTAGAACTAGATAAGTCATGGCATTTAATTAGTTATATTCTCACTAATAGTACAGAAATGGAAAATTTACCATTTTTAGTCAATGAAGTTTCAGATGAAGATAATATGCCATCGATAAATGCTATTTTGTGTGGCGCACCTATTGGTAAAGAATCAGAATATTCCAGTTACGGATATTTACGTTATTTACTTCCTGAAGAAGTCAGAACTATATCAGCAGCGTTATCTAAATTTTCAAATGCTGATATTAGAGCTAGGTTTGATAGAGGAATCTTAACCAAACCAGACATTTACGCAGTTGATTGGGAAGATGCAGAAACCGAGTTTGAATGGATGTTGGACTATTTTGAACAACTGGTTAATTACTATCAAGATGCAGCAAACAAAGTGAATGATTTGTTGATTTACTTTTGATGAGCCTATTCTTCCACTAATTCCATCAAATCTTCAATTGTTACTTCAAAAGTACGAGCTATTTTATAGACTGCACTTAAATCAACAGTATTTAACACATCACGCTGAACGTAACTTTTGACTGTGTTGTAGTTGACTCCAGAACGTTCAGCAACTTCTTTTAGCGTCCAACCCTTCTGTTGAGCAAGTTCTCGAATTCGCAACCTAACGTAACCCATTTTATGGTTGACAAGGGTGCATACGCGCCCGATAATATCTGTGTACATCAAAAGCGATCGCTCGTCTTGCCTGGAAAACTTGAGAGCGATCGCCATTCCTAACACATCCCACAAAGTGGGACAGTATTGACCTATGATACCAACCTCAAAGCCAAAATCAAATAGCCATCCTTGGTGTATTATTCGACAACTACCAAATATGCAACGAATGGTAGTAGCTAGATTTCATGTAAGGATTCAGGTCTAATATTGCGGAAGTAAAGAAGGGCGAGACTGAGTATTATTGGAGTCAGCAATTAGAGCTTGTGCAAAAAAATCAATAACAGACCTACCTTGACGGCGACAAGTCTGCACCACCGTCAACAAATTAGCAGTGTTTTTAAATCGCTCCATTGAACGGGAACCACCACTAACTTTGCGTTTCGTGACAGCCAAACGTAGCGAACGTTCAGCCTGATTGTTATCAGGGGGAACTTCAGGGTAGTCAAGAAAATACCACCATTGATGTGCTTTATCACGCAAAGAACGTAAAAGCTTGCCTGCTGTAGCCCCTGCTAAGTCAATCCAACAATCGAGTGTTTGTTGCAATTTGGATTTGAATTGATTGACCCAATCATTGTAACTAGCACAGTCAAGAGTCTCAAACCATAGGGCGTAATGTCTAAAAGCTTCATCAATTAAATTAACAAACGTTTCGCCAATGGCTTGGTTGTGAAGACCTGGAAGCTGAATTAATTTTTTGAAGTGACGGCGTAGATGTGCTAAACATTTCTGCTGGGCTACAGCTTGATAGCCATTGTAAACGCTAAAATCATCACTGCTGAGTACCCCTGTATATTTAGCCCCTAAAATTGTTTCTAGTTCGGCTCTAGAACGAGTATCAGCCGCAGTAAACAGGCAGAAATCAGAATTGGCAACTACCCACAACCATTCTTTCACTCCCTTGACAGACCAAGGTGTTTCATCTACATGAATGTTAGGTTGTGTCTGTTTTACCCAACTACTTAACTCAATGACGCTCGGTTTAATTGCCCCAGTTATTCGTTCATTGGTTGCAACTAACGTCCCCAGCCCTATATCAATTTGCCCCAATTCCCAAAGCATTTCTTGTTGTTTTTCATAGGGCATATGTGCATAATTATTTGCCCACCCTAAAAATGCCTGTAATTTCACCCCTAAATCTTGTCCGGGAATAATGTGTTGTGGCCACTGCGCTGCTTGTAAATTGCCACAACACTCACAGATGCAGGTGTGACGTTGATATTCCACTATTTCTATGGGACGTTCTACTAATTGCGCTACTGAGTGCTTTTCCACCTTTACGGCTACGGTCGCAAATGCTTTTTGACCACAGTAATCACAATTTAGAGGGCGTAAGATTTCATAACGGTCTACGCTGCCAAAGCCTTTACGGGTTTTTCCCTGATGTCCTAGCTGACCGCCTGGCTTCTTTTTTGGCTGATTTGATTCCTCTTGTGGGGGAGCTTTTTTGTTTTCGCTCTTTTTATGGATGTCTTGTGATGGTGGTTTCGACGAATTCGAGCTATCTAAATCTCGGCTGACCTTTAAACGTTCTACTTCTTGCTGTAGTTGTAAGATGGTTTTCTGTAATTCACGTATTACCTTATTCTGTTCAAGAATTATCTCTACCAGTTGTTCTTTTGATAACTGGTTCAAGCTTTCTCGGTCTAATTCTTGAGGCAGATTTTGGTTCATATTTGTGATACTCCTACTCAAGTATCCCCTTTGTCAATACTCTGCCACCTGAATCCTTACGATTTCATCTTCGCCATGATGCAGACGCTTATAGACAAATTCTTCAGCGATTATTACCCAAAGCCAACCATGTAATTGTCTTTGACTCAACAGTTCCAGAAATAGCATAAGACATTGAAAGGACTTTAGTAGAGTAAATGTCTTAGAACTCAAGCAAAAATTCTCTCAACCTCTCATTCCTCCGTAACCTCTGGTTACTGAGCGACTTGTACCGAGCGTTCGCGCAGCGTCTCCGTCAGGAGAAGTCGAGGTAAGTCGAAGTATGCGTCTCTGTGGTTCTTTATTTAGACAGCACAAGACTTTTAAATCTGTCGCCTTTCACCTGTAACCTATCACCTATTCTAATTTCAACAAAAAACCGAGAAACTATTATGTTTCCCGGTTTATTTTTAATATTAAAACCCTCAGTTTAAGGAAACACAAAAGTATCCCCTATAAATTTTTAGCTAAATTAAACCTTAGCAGCAGCCTTGCTGATAGCGTTCAATTCACCTTTAGCATATTTAGCAGCAAAAGTTTCTAGAGAAACTTGTTTAATCTTGCTTGCGTTACCAGCAGTACCGAATTGTACATAGCGTTCTGCACAAACCTTCTGCATATATGTAATAGAAGGCTTGAGGAAGTGACGGGGGTCAAATTCCTTGGGATTTTTTGCTAAAGCTTCGCGCACAGCAGCGGTGATAGCCAAACGGTTGTCGGTGTCGATGTTCACCTTACGAACACCACTCTTGATACCTTTTTGAATTTCTTCTACAGGTACACCGTAGGTTTCAGGAATCGCACCACCGTACTCGTTAATCAAAGCAATTAAATCTTCAGGTACGGAAGAAGAACCGTGCATTACCAAGTGGGTGTTAGGTAGACGGCGGTGAATTTCTTCAATGCGGCTGATTGCCAAAATTTCGCCAGTTGGTTTGCGGGTAAACTTGTAAGCACCGTGGCTTGTACCGATAGCTACAGCCAAAGCATCTACTTGGGTGGCTTCTACAAAGCTAACAGCTTCATCGGGGTCGGTTAACAGTTGAGAATGGTCAAGAGTACCTTCAAAACCGTGTCCATCTTCAGCTTCACCTGCGCCAGTTTCTAGAGAACCCAAGCAACCAAGTTCGCCTTCTACACTTACGCCCAAAGCATGAGCTACATTAACAACTTCGCTAGTAACTTTAACGTTGTACTCGAAGCTGGCAGGGGTTTTAGCGTCAGCTTCCAAGGAACCATCCATCATGACGCTGGTGAAGTTGTTCTTGATTGCTGAGTAGCAGGTAGAAGGAGCATTACCATGATCCTGGTGCATGACGATGGGAATCTCAGGATAGGTTTCTACCGCAGCCAAGATCAGGTGGCGGAGGAAGTTTTCACCTGCATAATTACGAGCGCCACGAGAAGCTTGCAAAATTACGGGGCTATCTGTCTCGGCAGCAGCCTTCAGGATTGCCTGAATCTGCTCCAAATTGTTAACGTTGAAAGCTGGGATGCCGTAACCGTTCTCAGCCGCGTGATCCAAGAGCAGCCGCAATGGTACAAGCGCCATAGATAGTCCTCCTAATAATGATTTTCAACTAGTCGTTATGAGACAAGCGTAATCTTTACGCTAATCTTAAGAGTTTTTTCAACTTATAGGAAATTATAACTAGTGTGGGGTGCTTATGTTGAAAAAGTTTACGCCACCTCTCATCAAGATGACCTATTTTTGACCTAAACTGCTGTCAAGTATGCTACGTTACAGTTATTTGCTTTGGTAGTGTGGTAGTCCAGATAGGTAATTAATCTACTGCTGATTATTTAGACAAATATACAGGCGATGCCTGCGGCTGGCTTTGCCTACACACCTCATTTCAATTCCAGCTTCTTAACAAACGCTTGGTGTTCAGGAGATTGCAAGCCTGCTTGTAAAGCATTCAACACAGCCAGCATATTTCCAACTAATAACTCTGTTACTGCTAACCACAAACCTGGAAAAACCTGACTTCGTAGAATCCCATGATTATCAGGTACTAATTCCAAATATTCGCCTTTTTCCAAATAAAACCAACTCAATTTCTGCTCAAGCACTTGCCAAACGATATATTCTTTGACACCATTACGGCGATAAGCCTGTTTTTTAGCATGAAGTTCAATAGCCACACTACTAGCAGCAATTTCAATAATTAACTCCGGCGCACCTTCAATATAATCATCTTCACTCAGCCTTGTTTGACCGCCTGCTTCTGGTGCGATGAGCAGAACTGCATCTGGTTGAGGTTCGTTATCTAAGTCTAGACGCACAGTTGGTTCAACTCCCAAACATACACCTGGTGTAGCGGCTTCATAAGTACCGAGCCATGTGAGAATCCAACCATGTGGTTGACCGTGACTTCTAAAACGTAACGCAGCAGGCATTATATATACAATTCCTTCAATCAATTCGGCTTTTTTGACGTTAGGCGTAGCGTTGTAGCGACGCTCAAATTCATAGCGGGTTAGTTTGTCGCCGTTTTCTAATTGGTGAATTGTCCGATGTTGCGGAGGTGTTTTTACCATGACAACGGTAGTTGTTGAGCTTATGCCTATCCTACCGAATTGAGAATATTTCTTGTAGGTTTTGTGCGTAGACACAAAGCGGTGAGGTATTTGCAGTCTTGGCGGTTTGTATCGGTTGCGAACAGCCGTTAGGTAGGGACTTGTCGCTAGACATCGCCTGTTAAAAATTCCCACATACAAAAAAACTTGCTGCAACTTAAAAGTCTTAACAAGCTTTTTTCTTTCTATATGGGTCGCCCGGGATTCGAACCCGGAACTAATCGGTTAAAAGCCGAGTACTCTACCGTTGAGTTAGCGACCCTTTCGTTTCTTTTCGCAACTTTGCCATCATAGCACGAACATCGGTAGAATTGCAAAGGTTTTTTAGAAAAAGTTTGCAGTGAGTCTAACAGATGCGGTGTAGCTGGCTCCTGGTTCTACCACAGTCAGGTTTTCGCCTGTGTTGAGGGAGTTGCGGGGAGCGCTCCAAGGTTCTAGACAATAGAATTCTTTCCCCTTGACCGTCCAAAAGACTACGACCGGATAATCATTACCGTAATCTAAGGTCAATTTTAACCTACGGCTATTGTCGGTGACTGTAGCTGATTTAGCAGTTAAACGTTTAAAGGCAGCATCAATTTCATCTAAATTAAAATCAAAATTGCCGTTAAAGGTTCTGATTTCCTTGGTTATGTTGTCTTGATACTCGTGACTTGCAATTTGAACCTCTAGCTGTGTTTTATCTGGTGCTTGGAAGTAAGGATGAAACCCAGTGGAAAAAGGTATGGATGTTGCAGAAGAGTTATGTAGATGTTGCTGAATTTCTAAGGTATTCCCGTTGATTTTATAACTGAAACTCAAATGAAAATCAAAGGGGTATACAGCTTTGGTTTGCTCGTTACTCACTAAGTGGACTTTGAGATAAGTTGTATTGTCCTCGGATACTTCCTCAACTTCCCAAGGTAAGTCACGGGCAAAGCCATGCTGTTTAAGAGTGTATTGCTGACCGTTGTGAGTATAGGTGTTATCTGGTAAGTTGCCACAGATGGGAAACAATATGGGATTACCACCCCTAACACTCAAATCAGGGTGAGTAAAGCGCTCTTTATCCAAATAGAAAATTTCTTGACCTTGAACACGCCAAGCAGTAATAATCCCACCACGTTCTGGTACAACTTCTATTTGAGTACCGGAGGTTTCGTCCGAAAGGATGTAGGTTTTGTACTGTTGCTGTTGAATGGTAATTGTCGGCACAAGATTATTCCTTAGAGATGAGAAGTGAGAAGTGAGAAGTGAGAAGTGAGGAGTCTAAAAATAAATCATCTCTAGCCCCTACTGCTCACCCTTACTCTCTAACATTTACTCGTCTTCTGCAAATATAAAGCGATACAATTCGCTAGGATCAGGCTCAGGACTACTTTCGGCAAACTTCACAGCTTCATCAATGACATCCTGAATCTTCTGGTCAATGGCTTTGAGTTCTGTCTCACTAGCCAAATTTTGTTCCACCATATAAGCAGCCAGTTTCTTAATTGGGTCACGGGAGAACCAAAATTCTTTTTCGGCTTTGCTGCGTAATTCATCTGGGTCTGCTAAGGAGTGACCACGGAAGCGGTAGGTGAGGGCTTCAATTAATGTTGGCCCTTCTCCAGCACGGGCGCGGGCGACGGCTTCTTGAGCAACAGAATGTACTGCGAGTACATCCATCCCGTCTACTTCCACACCCACCATGTTAAATACGCTGGCTTTCTTATAAATTTCTGGCTGGGAAGTTGCCCGTTCGTGAGCCATCCCAATTGCCCACTTATTATTTTCTACCACGAAAAGAATTGGCAGTTTCCATAAGGCTGCCATATTCAAGGTTTCAAAAAACTGACCGTTGTTAGCAGCACCATCACCAAAGAAGCAAGCGGTTACTTGGTCAGCTTTTGGGTCTCCCAAAACTTCGCGGCGGTATTTGCTTTGAAAAGCTGCGCCAGCTGCAACCGGAATACCTTCTGCGACAAAGGCATAGCCACCTAATAAGCCATGTTCGGCAGAGAACATGTGCATGGAACCGCCGCGTCCTTTGCTACAACCTGTAGCTTTGCCAAATAATTCCGCCATGACTTCTCTGGCGGGAACTCCTGCACTTAGGGCGTGAACGTGGTCACGGTAGGTACTGCTAACAAAATCTTCCCCCGGACGCATTGCCTTGATAACGCCAGACGAAACAGCTTCTTGACCGTTATATAGGTGGACAAAACCAAACATTTTGCCCCTGTAGTACATTTCTGCACATTTATCTTCAAAAAAGCGTCCTAACACCATATCTTCGTAAAGCATTAAGCCTTCTGCTTTGGTGATTTGAGCGCTGGCAGTATCAAATTTAGGTAACGTCCGTTCTTGAACCATTATTTTTTTAGTATCCCTGTTGTAAAACTGAAATTTACCATGTTAAATAGGCCGCTTTGTGACAAATCTGCTGGTTTGTCTAAGCTAGGTTGTGCTAGAGACCAAAACTAAAAATTTATGCACTAAGGAGAATTATGGGGAAAGAGGGAACAAAGGGTCTAATTTTGGCACTTTATCAGTCACTATCGGCGATTTTTACACCCTAACTGCAATAAATAAAAATGATTCTATTCTTTGATGGTAAAAGCCCCAGGATTTATCCGTGGGGTCAATCCAAAATCTAGAATCTAAAATCCAAAATTGTCTGACCTCTCATGATGCTGCCCTTTGAGGATTTTCAGTCCCAACTCCTGGAGAAATGCTATCAATCAGGATAGCTCGGTTTCTGCATATCTATTAACAATTTCCCACAAATAAACATCGAAACTGAATTTATCTTGCGAAATAGTTGTCATTAAGATTTAAGCATGGTAACATTTTATTCCTTGATATTATTAACATCTACCATTAGCAGTATTACTATTATCACCGCATAGCCAGGGCAAACACTTACGTAAAAGTCAAGCAGATAAGCTTATAAGTTAGGTATGACTAGTATGATTAACCATCGCAATACAGTTTTGCTGTGTCTCATGGCTGATAGCAGTTATACACAAGTAAATACTAAGAATTAAGACAAAGTTTCCCTCTGACCTAGGCGAAGTCAAATTAATAGTAATAAAATGTGTCTCAAAATTTCAGGGGGAACAAAATTAATTGTTGCACTATACACTTATAGTGTAAGTCCGGCACGGTATTATTCACCGTAATATTATGGCACGGTTTTACAGGCCTGGAATGCTCTAGGTGGGTTATGTTGATCACGGTGCAGGGGAAGTAGGCTGTGCGAATTCCGCTAGATTACTACCGAATTTTAGGACTACCGTTAGCGGCAAGTGAGGAACAGTTGCGACAAGCGTATAGCGATCGCATTGTACAATTGCCGCGACGGGAGTATTCTCAAGCAGCAATTGCTTCTCGTAAACAATTTATAGAAACAGCTTACGTGGTTTTATCCAATCCGAAAGAACGTAGCAGTTACGATCAGCTTTATCTGTCCCACGCTTATGATCCTGATGGCACTGCTACAGCTACAGTTACAGCAGGCAAACGCACAGAGACTAATCGTGATCTTGATAGCCAAGGTCTTAGTATTGAAATTCCCCAACAGGAATTAGTTGGTGCGTTATTAATCTTGCAAGAGCTAGGGGAATACGAGCTTGTACTCAAACTAGGTAAAACATATCTAGCTAATCATAGTGTCACCTCTGCCAAAATCGGCACCAATCTCCTTGAAGAAGATTTTCTCGCAACTAGTGACCATCCTGACATTGTCTTGACTGTAGCTTTGGCTTGCCTAGAATTAGGCCGGGAACAGTGGCAACAAGGTTATTACGAAAATGCCGCAGTGTCTCTAGAATCTGGGCTAGAAATGCTGGCCAGTGAAGGGATATTTGCGAGTGTGCAGGCAGAAATCCAAGCTGATCTCTATAAATTGCGTCCTTATCGGGTTTTAGAATTACTCGCACTACCTTTAGAAAAGACTGTACAACGCCACCAAGGCTTGGAATTGTTGCAAAGCATCCTGGAAGATCGTAGCGGTATTGATGGAACTAACAACGATCAATCGGGCTTAAGTATAGATGACTTTTTGCGATTTATTCAACAAATCCGCCACTACTTAACAGTCGCCGAACAACACAAGCTATTTGAAGCTGAAAGTAAGCGTCCATCTGCTGTAGCCACTTATTTAGCAGTTTATGCTTTGATTGCTAGAGGATTTGCTCAACGTCAACCAGCCCTAATTCGTCAAGCAAGACAAATGTTGATGTATTTGGGCAAGCGCCAAGATGTACATCTAGAACAGTCACTCTGTGCGCTATTGTTGGGTCAAACCGAAGAAGCAACCCGTGTTTTGGAAATGAGCCAAGAGTATGAAGCCTTAGCTTTTATTCGGGAAAAATCCCAGGACTCTCCTGATTTGTTACCGGGGCTGTGTCTGTATGGTGAACAATGGTTACAAAATGAAGTTTTTCCCCATTTTCGTGATCTGTCAAGACAGCCAGCGGCGCTCAAAGATTACTTTGCCAACCCCCAAGTGCAGGCTTATTTAGAAGCACTACCAACTGATGCGGAAACTAGCAACGAGTGGGGTGTAATTAATCGCCAACCTTTTGCTTCTCCACAGTCTCATAATCAGCATCCACAAAATCATTCTGTGGGAAATTCTCGCCAGAATCACGGAAAAATTCCTGACCTGGATTTACCAGAACCAAGTAATTATAAAGTACCTGATTATTCTAATTCGTCGTCGCTGCCTAGAACGAATCCACCACCTGCACCACCAACAGCTAATCATCATCAACCGCCAGAAATACCTTTAGCATCGTTTACGCCACCAGAAAGAACCAGCAGCACAACCAGCCATAATCTCAATGGTAAAACTGCTACACCTCGTCCTACCCAAAAACGCAGACGGCGTAAGCCTCCTAGTCAACCTGTTAACCGAGAACATAGGTTAGATAATAATCGCGATCGCCCGACGCGGCAACGGCGTACAGTCAGCAGCAGTCTAGATAGGAAAACCAGATTAGTCTGGACGGTATTTGCTTCCTTGGCGGGAATATTAGTCTTCTGGTTAATAGTGTCCACAACCTTTGGTTGGTTAAAAGATATCTTTTTCCCCCGTCCCGGTGTGGAAGGTCAACCTTTAGCCATCCAACTCAATCAACCACCTGTAGAAATTCCTAACGGCTATAGCGATGTACTCCCACCGGATGGCCCTTTAACAGATCAAACAGCCGAAGAAGTGATTCAGACTTGGCTTTCTACCAAAGCTATAGCTTTAGGCCCAAACCATGATGTTGACAGTTTAAACGGCATTTTGACTGGTTCATCTCTATCTCAATGGCGATTAATTGCCCAGCAAGATAGAGCCGATAACCGCTATCGCAGGTACGACCACAGCGTTAAAGTAGAATTTGTGACTAAAAATGACTTAGACCCAAATCGCGCCGTCGTTTTAGCTACTGTCAAAGAAGCAACACAGTTTTATGAAAACGCTCAGAAGAAAAAGTCTTCTAACGAAAGTTTGCGGGTTCGCTATGATTTAATTCGCCGAGAAGGTACGTGGCGAATTCAAAGTATGTATGTTGTGAATCAAATTAGTATGAGCTTTTAATGCCATTTAAACTTAATTAAGTGTGAATGAATTCTGCACTAGGTTAGGTCGCCAGATTGATCACAACTGTTGTAGAGATGTATACAAACATCTAGCAATCTGTTGCTTAATAGCAAAAAAATTTGTTTGCTGTTTACGTCCTTTACGGAAATTTTATCAATTCCATAAAATTGCTATAGCAGGAGGCAGGAGGCAGAAGGCAGAAGGAAAGGTGTGATTATTCCTGGTATTCAAGCTTTCAAATTTTCCTAACATATCTGACTACCGCTATATCTGTATATTTAGTTTAGTTAACTGAGATGAAAATATTTGCAGTTTGTAACATTAATCCCAGAGCTTATTGCAGTTTGTAAATATTTTGTGTAACTGAAAGGAATATTCCTTTAGACTGAATCTCAATCGGAAAATATTGGGATCGAGGCAAATGCAGTCGATGAATTTTTTGTGTCATGAATTTGTAGTTGCTGTCTCATTTGGTGCTTGTATTCTTGGTTTAGTAATGCTTTGGGATGGTAAGCAACCAAAAGATGACATAGAAGAAACAGAGAAGATTTTATTTAGAATGAGTTTTTCTTACTGGCTCGTATACTGTGTTGCTTTTGCGTTAGAAAAAGTAATTTTACCTGATTGGGAATCTGTAATGGTTTCTTTGAAAATCACAACAGCACTGTCATATTTTTTAACTTTTTCTTGTATTTTGAGTTTACCGCTACATAAATTTGCAGTACATAGAGTTGAAGAATAGCCAGATCAAGTATGAAGTGTGAAATGGAATCAACTAGACACAAACGGACTAGTAACTTTTAAGTTGATTTATGTTTCATGGCGATCGCAATCGCGGTTTGTAGTTCATCCTGGACTAAACTAGTCAGGATGAACACCTCTTGTACAGTTTTACCTTGTCTAGCGATGACTTTATAACCGCCGCGAATTGGTACAGATATACGCAATTGCATTTTCGGACTATGACCTCTCACCCTGCCAATTACGCCTGGGGTAACAGTATAAATGCCATCTTGCTGACAGAGAAGTTCTAAAATACGGATAAGACCGGGAAGATGGGTAGAGTGATTCCAGACTAGTCTGCCATCTTTGCGGTTATTGGGTTTTTGGGAATCTGGCTGAGATTTATCCATGATAACTAAGCTGCTTCTAGGGGAGCCATTGTTAAACCGGCTCGTCGCAGCTGTTGGTGGTACAATTCTGCTGGTTCTTGCGGCCCTACCCAGACGATCGCTTGTCCTTCGTAATGTATCTGATTAGTTAAATCCCAAGCGCGATCGCTGGTCATATTCGGGATATACTTCATCAAACACTCAGCGACATGTTGAAAAGTATTGAAGTCATCGTTTAAAACGATAACTTTGTAATTAGGATACGGTTTACTAATAGTTTGACTAGACCGTTCAGGCGTAACAGTTGGTGCGGTACCCATCCCGTACACAGCTGCTGAAAGTCTTGTAAGCATAAGACAGTTAGCTACCAGGATTTTACAAAACTACATTATAAATAAATAGTTTAGTCCATAGAACGTATGAAACGTTGTCTTTTAAGCTGTTGACTCTGGACTGTTAACCAAAAATAGATAAACCTAGCAGGTAGCACATCACAAACCGCCTGCTAGGAGATAAAAATCTATATCTCGCCATGTTTGAAGGGTAGAGCTTATTTGTAATTAATAATGCCTATCCTTAGTTAGAATAACCAAATTGCTGAGACAACAGGGTTAAGAAAAGTCAATCAATTAGTTAACTCTTGGAAAAAGGGAATAGGTTCCCGACTGCCCCAATGATGGCAAGATCATAAAGCGAACAATACCTCATAATATTAAACAGGCGCTTCATACTTCTTAACTATTTAGTTTTATTAGAACAATGGCGAGAGATTTGCGGGGATTCATCAAAATTTTAGAAGAAAGAGGGCAATTACGGCGGATTTCTGCCTTAGTTGACCCAGAATTAGAAATTGCGGAGATTTCTAACCGGATGCTGCAAAAAGGCGGGCCGGGGTTGTTGTTTGAAAATGTCAAAGGTGCTTCTTTCCCGGTGGCGGTGAATTTGCTGGGGACTGTGGAAAGAATATGCTGGTCGATGAATATGCAGCATCCGCAGGAGTTAGAAACTCTGGGGAAAAAGCTGAGTATGCTACAGCAACCAAAACCGCCGAAAAAGATTTCGCAGGCGATAGA
The DNA here is from genome assembly GCF_002897135.1 of Nostoc cycadae WK-1. NCBI lineage: Bacteria > Bacillati > Cyanobacteriota > Cyanophyceae > Nostocales > Nostocaceae > Nostoc > Nostoc cycadae. Next base: position 94,487 of record NZ_DF978438.1, read on the forward strand.
TTTTGGTAAAGTGCTGTTTGATGTTATCAAAGCCAAACCCGGAAGAGACTTTTTTCCCGCTTGTCAGCAAGTGGTAATTCAAGGCGATGATTTGGATTTAAATACTTTACCCTTGATTCGTCCTTATCCTGGTGATGCTGGCAAGATTATCACCTTGGGGTTGGTAATTACCAAAGATTGCGAGACAGGTACGCCTAATGTGGGTGTTTATCGTTTGCAACTGCAATCTAAAAATACCATGACAGTTCATTGGTTATCAGTGCGGGGTGGGGCGAGACACTTGCGAAAAGCGGCAGAACGTGGGAAGAAATTAGAGATAGCGATCGCCCTTGGTGTTGATCCACTAATTATCATGGCAGCTGCTACACCCATTCCAGTCGATTTATCAGAATGGTTATTTGCTGGGTTATATGGTGGTTCTGGTGTGCAGTTGGCAAAGTGTAAAACTGTTGATTTAGAAGTTCCGGCTGATTCTGAATTTGTTTTAGAAGGGACAATTACCCCAGGGGAAGTTTTACCAGACGGGCCTTTTGGCGACCACATGGGTTATTACGGCGGTGTGGAAGACTCCCCTTTAATTCGTTTCCAGTGTATGACGCACCGCAAAGACCCGATTTATTTAACCACATTTAGCGGTCGTCCACCCAAAGAAGAAGCGATGATGGCGATCGCACTTAATCGTATATATACCCCAATTCTACGCCAACAAGTCTCAGAGATTGTCGATTTTTTCTTGCCAATGGAAGCTTTGAGTTACAAAGCCGCAATTATTTCCATTGATAAAGCCTATCCCGGACAAGCACGCCGCGCCGCTTTAGCCTTTTGGAGTGCTTTACCACAATTTACCTACACCAAATTTGTGATTGTCGTTGATAAAGATATCAATATCCGCGACCCCCGACAAGTTGTTTGGGCAATCAGTTCTAAAGTTGACCCCACCCGTGATGTGTTTATTCTGCCAAATACACCCTTTGATACTTTAGATTTTGCCAGTGAAAAAATTGGTTTAGGTGGACGGATGGGAATTGATGCAACTACCAAAATTCCCCCAGAAACCGAACATGAATGGGGCGCACCACTAGAATCAGCTCCAGATATTGCTGCAATGGTAGAAAGAAAATGGGCAGAATATGGTTTAGGAGATTTACAGTTAGGAGAAGTTGATCCTAACTTATTTGGTTATGACATGAAATGAGTTTTAGGAAATAAAAGATAATACTGTATTTTCCTACCTTATTCAGGTAGGATTTTTTCTATCAATCAAAAGCTGGCGAACATAACCGAATATAAATCTCTCTTTTATCATCTGTAAATGCGCGTCTCCCGTGCATAATTCTTGTATTATCTATCATTAAAATATCTCCTCTTTGCCAGGTAATATTTGTAGTTAATTTTTCAGCAATTAGATTTAGTTCAGCAATAACCTCAGCCGGAATTTCTGAATCATCCTCAAATTTCAGGACTTGAGGATTTAACTGCATTGTTGGCAAAAGGCTATTAATAAAAGCTTGGTATTTACCACATTTACTAGTACTTACTGCGAAAAAAATATATTCAATACAAATCGATTTATCTGGGTATATATGAAGATAAGTATAATTCTGATTACAAATTTCTTTAAGTGTATTAATATCGTCTGTTTTGTATTTTTTCTGCCATTCTGCTTTATCCATTAGCACAGTTAACTTCAATTTCTTCTGAAGAAATAAACTTTTTAGCTCATCACTAAGAGCTGCAAAAAATTGCCTACCATCACAGATAGTTGTTTCACCATTTTCAGAGGCGGGGTGAGCGCAGAAAAACCACAACATCAATGGTATCTGCTTTTGATAGTACATTTCTCCATGTAACTTAATATCAAATTGATAATCGTTCACACTTAAAATAGTTTTGTCACCATTAATAACCCGTCTATTGAAAGCACCGCCAGCATAATCAAGAAAATCTGTACTAAATAAATTAGTAAACTCTCTAAAAATACTCGTATCAGTTGTGAATCCTCGAAATAGTAACACACCATAATATTTAAATAGACTGATGATTTCTGCTTTATTAAGGTCTAGAATATTTTTATAATTACTATTAATAATTTGCTGACCTATGGTTGCTGAGATTGGCTGTTTAGAAAAATTCATATAATTCAACCAAAACAATATTTACTATTTTTTATTGCTGTAGACTCTTGATAAGGATTTCGCGTCTATCAGAGAATATCGGCATTGATTTATGATTAACTACAGACATTAGTTTAATTGTACCTAATCGATGCCATCTTGCAAGAAAGTTAAATCTAAATGATATAACTCCAAACATAAGTTATAAATAAAGCAGATTTTCTCGCCAGTCTAGTAAAAAGAAAGTAAATATGCAGAAAAACATCTATTATTCCCTATCAAAACTAGTAATTACATTAGGGCTTACGAGTATAAGTGTATTTGTAAATACTGGAGTCTTTGAGCAAATTGTTTTCGCAAAATCAATTAATGTTAAAAAATGCGACATTTCCGCTTATGTGACTGATCCAGATCCGCAAGGTTTAAATGTGCGGAATGGTGCAAGTTTGCGGCACAAAATTTTGGGACAAGTACCCATCAACGAAACAGTTCAGATTATTGCAACTGCCAAAAATTGGGTAAAAATTACGAATGCAAGTGCTGGTTTTTCTGGAACAGGATGGGTATCTGTAGCAAAATTAGGCTTATCAAGTCGTGGTTACGCTACTAATGGTGTGAATCTTTACGCTAGTGCTAATCAGCAAAGCTTAAAAATAGGCAAGGTTCCAGCTAATGCGACAATGAAATTATTAGGCTGTCAAGGCGATTGGGCGCAGGTAGAATATCAAGGTAGCAAGGGTTGGTTAGTTAAAGAAGATCAGTGCGGTGCAGCCTTAACAACTTGTTCGTAATATTGTCGGCAGTGAAGAAGGCAATTTAAACTAAGTTTTAGTGGGGAGAAGTTTATCTAGAACTATTTAGCTACTATAAGAATTAGTACTTATAGTCCAATATAATTACGTTTGAGGTAAATAAATGCCTTCTCCCTTTCCCGGAATGAACCCATATTTAGAACATCCTAACTTGTGGCCAGGATTACATCACTGGCTAATTATTGAAATTGCTAGACTACTATCTCCTCAGTTACGTCCCAAATATCGGGTAGCCGTAGAAGTTAGGATGTATGAAACAAGTGGGGGAAATTCCCTGTTTGTTGGTATTCCTGATGTCACAATAAAACGCCTATCAAATGTGACAGATTCAACAAAAACAAATGTCGCAGTTGCAGAACCAATCACCAAACCTATAAAAGTTACAATTCCCAGACCGGAAATAATCAAAGAAGGTTATTTAGAAGTGCGAGAAGTTGGAACTGAAGATGTAGTTACTACCATAGAAATTTTATCACCAACTAATAAACGCCGAGGTAAAGGACGGGAAACTTATGAAGAGAAACGTCAAGATGTACTAGGCAGTAAAACTCATTTGGTTGAGATTGATTTACTGCGAACAGGGGAGGCAATGACATTTTTTGATACTGATATTGAAAGTCATTATCGCATTTTAGTTTGTCGTGGCGATCGCCGTCCTTATGCTGATTTATATGCTTTTAATTTACAAGAAGTAATTCCAGCTTTTCCCTTACCTTTACGTCAAGAAGATACGGAACCAATTATTGATTTACAAAAATTGTTAAATGAAGTATATGATATTTCTGCCTACGATTTAGTTATAGATTACAATCTAGCGCCATTTCCACCATTGTCAGAGGCAGACGCAGCCTGGGCAAATGAAATGTTACAGGATAAAGGATTACGCTCAACAGCCGACAGTCCAGAAATCCCCAACTAAAATTTAAAGTTAGGGATTCTCTTAACTTAGACTCATGACATTTTCTGCTCGTCTGCTTTTGCTTTGTAGCCTAGTCAATACATTAGGACTAGCATTCACACTGCCAAACTTAGAAATAGCTCAGGCGCAGGCTGCTAACTGTCCGACTCCGGCGTTAAATCGCTTTCAGCGCCATAAAGTTGCTCGTGGCGAAACATTAGAGAGCATAGCACAAAGCTACAACCTTGCTCCCGAAACACTCATTGTCATGAACCCGAATGTGAATAATGGGCGTGTGAGCGTGGGTAGTGAATTGCAAATACCCCCTTACAACGGCATTGTGGTGGAAGTGCCTAGCGGACAAAATTGGCGGCAAATAGCGGCAAAATATAAAGTTCGTCCTGATGCACTATTTGAAATTAATGGTTGTCAACAAAACCCTAAAATTGTCTTTGTACCGGGGTTGAATTGGTTGCCAAATCCGCCGCAAACAACATCTCTCATACCAGCAAATTCCAATAACCAAAGCCGTGCGTCTATCAGTGGCTATCCTTTAACGCAAGCGGCAACTGTGGGTTTAGGGTATGGTTGGCAAATTAATCCTAAAAATGGAGAGGTGTTTTTTCACAGTGGTGTAGATTTGTTAGCCGCAGTGGGTAGTCCGGTAGAGGCGATCGCACCTGGTAATGTAGTATTTGCTCAAGAGCAAGGTAGTTATGGTCAATTGGTGATTGTTAACCACAGTGGTGGAATGCAAAGCCGCTATGCTCATCTTGGTACTATTAAGGTGAAGGTCGGTCAGCAAGTCAAGACCGGAGATTTATTAGGAACTGTAGGAACAACTGGCGAACCTTCTGCTAAAGAACCACATCTCCATTTTGAAATGCGTTCTAGTTCATCTCAGGGATGGGTGGCGCAAGATCCTAAGAGTTATTTGAGGAAGTGATTAAGGCAGAGTGGCACGGAGATTGACGCAAAGGAGCGCAAAGAGGAGATGGAGAATTAGATCAAATCGGTTGTTTTAATAATGTGCATCCCGGCTTCAGCAAACCTCGAAAAAGCTGCGTCTGCTTGTTCGGTATAATCTACAACTCCTGGAACTACAACCGGGGAGGTGGAATCTTCTAAGAGATAAACTTTTTTGGCAAGGGTAGCATCTACCTGTTTAATTTCTGTTAATAAATCGTCAATTGTCCAGGCCACACAATGGCTTTTTGCTTGACCGCCAATAATCACTACATCAAATTCTAAAAGTTGTTTGATGAGTTTTGTATTCTTGTGGGCGAGGGGATTTTGATCGTAGCCAATTAACACTTCTGGACGTAATATGGAATAATTTTCTGTTAAGGCATTCTCACCTTTGAGTTCAAATTGTGTTTGGCTTTGACGGGCAATACCATGAAAGAATATTGCTTCTTCCACAGAGGAAACTAACGCATGACCAATTCCACCTAACATAGAATGGTAAGGCCAAACAATCAGCGGATATTTACCATTTTGACTTAGCTGATTAACGTAGTGATAAGCTTGTTTTTCTAATAGTTCGTAGTCGCCATTGGCGATGCTGACAACTGCGGGGTTAACTTTCCAAATACCTTGGTTAATATCGGCTGGAGTAATATTAGTGGCGGCTGGTATTGGGTGTTTTCCTTCAGCATTCACCCAAAAAATCGGGTGAAAAATTTGCATTGCTGTATGTGTATCTAGGGTAGGAATAATTGTGGTAATTTTGCCTAAGTTGCGATAGATGAATTCACATAATCGCTGATTATCTTCAACTGCTGCTTGCCCAGATTTGCCGCCAACAAATAATTCAAATCCTGGAATACAAAAGGTATTTTGGACATCAATTAATAGTAGACAAATTTGAGTTTTATCGGCAGATGATGGTGGTATATTATATTGCTTCGCCCAATTTTCGGCTGTGTCTGCACATTCTTGGTAGGGTACGCGCCAAACTTCGCCGACTTTATTGGGGTTGAAGTGGGGGGGGATAGGTAGTGTCTGTGGAATTGCTGTGTTCATAGTTTAGCTAGTGGTAAATGCGATTGAATTTCTGCTGCTGTGATAGCCGAATATTTTCATAAAGTCAACGCTTTTAACGCCGCAAGCAATAAACATGAATAAAATATATTACGGAGAATTAAAATATTGCTATTGGCAAGGTGAAATAAAATGTGCTGCCTTCACCGAGGGTACTATTTGCCCAAATACTACCACCGTGTTGTTGAACAATACTTTGGCAAATAGCCAAACCAAGACCTGTTCCGCCTTTAGCACGCGCATCGGAGACATCAACCTGTTCAAAACGCTCAAATATTGTGTCTAGTTTATCGGCGGGAATACCTCGACCTTGGTCTTTGACTTGAAATAGTACCCAGTCGGCTTGCGGTTGAGCAGATAAAGTAATGGCTGAGTTGCGGGGAGAAAATTTGATGGCGTTGCTCAATAAATTGGTGAGGGTTTGGATAATTAAATCAGGATCAGCCCAGACACAAACAGTTGTAGGAATCATAGAAATTGTCAAGGCGGCTGTGAGGATGATAGGTTGTACTTCTTCTACGGCGCGTTGCATTAAATCTGTAGCATTGCAGACTTCTTTGACCAGCTGTACTTGCCCGGAAGATAAGCGTTCTAAGTCGAGAATATCATTGACCAAACGCACCAGGCGATCGCTATTTGTTAAAGCCTGCTGAATCATCCGTTTGGCTTTTTCTGGTTTATTATCGTAAATTCCCGTATTCAACAACCCTAAAAATCCTTGGATGGCGGTGAGTGGAGTCCGCAGTTCATGACTGACAATGGAAATAAATTCGTTTTTTATCTGCTCAATAGCTTGCTGTTCGGTGATATCTTGAATTTGCAGCACATAGTATAGTGGTTGATTTTGAAAATCTTGTACCAAGGATAAACTCGTTAGTCCCCAAGCAACTCGCCCGCCATTGCACAAGTAACGCAACTGAACTTGCAGACTGCGATTTTTGTTGTTCAAAACTTGCTCTATACCTTGTCTCAGCTGATCAATATCTTCTGAGTGAACTAATTCAAATAAACTCAAACTGAAAAAATCTAATTCAGAATAACCCAGCATTTCACCTAATACCGGATTGATTTGCAGCCAGCGTTGATCTAATCCCAACAACGCCATTCCAATGGGCGCATCATAAAACGCATGGCGAAACCGTTCTTCGCTCTCACGCAACGCTAACTCGGCTTGTTTGAGGTCAGTAATATCTAACAATACTCCATACCAAGCAACATCACCATTTTCCCGGCGTTCTGGGCGGGAGTTAGCGCGTACCCACTTCATCTTGCCAGAAGGGGTAACAATCCGCCATTCATGAGCAAATGCTTGTAGGGTTTTGAGACTTTGAGTAGTTAACTGATTGTAGAGCAGCAAATCATCAGGATGCACTTGCTGATAGGTGAGTAAAGGATCTGTTAAAACTTGTTGGGGTTCTAATTCTTGAATTTCGCGTACACCTGAACTGATGTATTCATAACGCATGTCATGGGTATCTGGGTAATAGGCCAGAATGTAAATCTGCGCGGGTGAAGCAGCTGCAATTTTTTGAAAGCGAGCTTCACTTTTTAACAGTGCTGTTTGTGCGAGTTTGCGCTCATCAATTTCTTGTTGTAATTGCTGGTTAACTGTTACTAATTGGGCGGTTCTATCTTGTACTCGCTGTTCCAGTTCTTCTTGCAGTCGCCTCAGTTGGTTCTCAATTTGTACGCGTTCTGCAATTTGGCCTTGTAATGCTTTGTTTGCTTGTTTTAATTGCAGTGGGCTAGGTAGTGCTAGTGCTTGTGGCATTAATTGTACAAGTTCCATTGCTGTAAACAATGAAACAATTGCTGTCACCGCTTTCAGGATGCCTGATAGCCAATATGTAGGATGCCATAATGTCCAGATTTCGGCAATATGTGTTGTGCCACAAAAAATTATAAAAGCCGCAAATAATAAAAATATCCACGAAAAAGGTAAATCTTGCCGTTTGCGAACGAAGTAGAACAAAGTTAAGGGAATCGAATAGTAAGCCAGCGCAATGACTGCATCAGAAATTATGTGCAGCCAAACTAACCCAGGTTGCCATAGGTAACAGTGACCATGAGGAATAAATAAGCGATCGCTAAATAAATTTACTATAAAATCTTGCATACCACACAAAACTAAGCTGGCAGAAATAATCAACCTCTTATATGAATTAGATTATCAACTTTTAAACAGATAAATTTATTATTAATCTCTTCGCGTCTGCGTAAAATTGAAATTTTTGTGCAATATATCTATTTTGTATTTTTATCTGAAATAAAAACCACAGATGGATACTCATCTGTGATCTAATTCTGGAAAAATCTGGTTTTATTTAACGTGAATTCAATGAGTGCTTTTTGACCTCACCCCCAGCCCCTCTCCTTGTAGGAGAGGGGAGTAAAACTACTCCTCCTTCTCCTTTTAGGAGAGGGAGGCTGGGAGGGAGAGGTCTGTCGAACTCACGTTTATTTGATGTTTTGATATCGCCCTAACGCAATTAACGGGAAATATTGCTGATACATATGATATTTGAGATAAAAATGACAGGGGAAGCCAGTCCCAGTAAAGTCGGCTTCAAACCAAGTACCGTCTGATTTTTGTGTTGATACTAGATAATTAATCCCGCGTTCAATTGCTGACATTGCAAAATTACCAGTTGCTTCACCTGCGGCGATTAATCCAATTACAGCCCAAGCAGTTTGCGATGCGGTGCTGCGTCCTTGTCCTTTGAGGCTAGGATCGTTGTAAGTGCGACAAGTTTCGCCCCAACCGCCATCAGAATTTTGACATCCGACTAACCAAGCCGCACCTTGTTCTATATTGGGCTGATACTTTTGCGGGTTAATTAAGGCTAAGGCGGAGAGAACACCGCTGGTACCGTAGATGTAATTTACGCCCCAACGCCCAAACCAACAACCTTCCGGTTCTTGTTCTGCTAGGAGGTAAGAAAGGGCGCGTTCTAGGTTGCGAGAATTAATAGATAAGTCACAAGCACCCAACATTTCTAATACTCTGGCTGTGACATCAGCGGTGTTGGGGTCAATCATGGCTTTTAAGTCACCGTAGGGGATGGAATTCAGCCATTCTTGATCATTATCTAAATCAAACGCAGCCCAACCACCTGGGCGACATTGCATAGATGCAACCCAATTTAAAGCACGGGCGATCGCAGCTTGTTTTAAACTTTCGTTAGGCAGTTTGGCAAGGTGTAAAGCCATAACTACCACCGCTGTATCATCCACATCGGGATAAAAGCGATTGTCAAATTCAAACGCCCAAGCACCAGGTTTACCTTGACGATTTTTTACCGTCCAATCACCATAATCAAGAATTTGCTTTTGTAGTAACCATTCTCCGGCTTTGACAATGGCGGGATGATCAGGTGCATAACCAGAATCTATCAACGCCCGCATTACCCAAGCTGTATCCCACACCGGAGACACACAAGGTTGAATACAGTAGTTTTCTTCTGTTTCTATGGCAAAGTTATCAATGGCTTGAAATCCGCGTTCGACAATTGGGTCGTTTTGGCTATAACCCAAGCATTTTAACGCCAGCATAGAATTCAGCATCGCTGGAATAATCCCGCCCCAGTCACCTGTGACTTCTTGGCGTTCTAAAATCCATTTTTCGGCGGCTTTAATTCCTTCTTGGCGGAAAGGAACTAAATTCAGACTTTCAGCTAATTTAAAACCTTGATCTAATGTCAGGAATAAATCAGTCCAATCACCTTGGCGAGGTAATTCATACTGGACTTGATCAACACCTTCAACGTATAACTCATCTAAATTAATCGCTTGATCAAGTTGAAAAATAGGTTTGCTGTCACACACAATTAACAGCGGGACAGTGCTAGAACGCGCCCAGCTAGACATTTCATAAATGTTGACAGGGAAAGCTGGCGGTAACAGCATAATCCACGGCGGAAGAGAAGGAATACCACACCAGCTATAACAGCCAATCAAGGCTAAGTGTAATTTGGTAAAAATGCGAGTTTTGCTGATACCACCCCGTTGGAGAATAAAATCCCGCGCCCGTATCAAGGCTGGGTCGGTTGCGGGTACACCCAACAGCCGTAGCGCCATATATGCTTCTACGGAAGTGCTGATTTCGCCACCGTCATCATAAAAGAGTTCCCAACCGCCATGCTGCCGTTGCTGAGAACGCAAGTAGGTTTCAATTTTATGTAATGGGCGAGTTTTGTCGGTTCCCCAAATTTTATGCAGTAGAACAACTTCCGCCGTAATGGTGACATTAGATTCTAACTCCGCCCACCAGTAACCTGCGGGATATTGCATCGACAGCAGGTATTTTTGGCTGGCTGCGATCGCATCTGCAACTTGATTGACTTGTACCCTGTCTTGTGTTTGCATCAACTGAAGTATGAAGTGTGAAGTCTAAAAGTATGAAAGAAAGATACCACGGATAGTTTTTCTGATTTATGAAAGGTATAAAATACCTAGGTTTAATTCTTCATCTTTTCTTTAGTCATGGTGGTAATTGTACTAGGGTTGATGGTCTTATCCTTAATCATTTGGTTAGGATTACTGAGTTTAAGGGGACAGTTTTGGCGCTTAGACCAGCAATTAGAACTCACAACTCCTCAGCTAAAATCTTTACCAAAAGTGTGTGCGGTGATTCCCGCCCGGAATGAAGCGGATGTTCTGCCTATTAGTCTGCGATCGCTGTTACTGCAAAATTATGATGGTACTTTTAATGTATTTTTAGTAGACGATCGCAGTACAGATGGCACATTTGGCTGTGCAGAAGGAGTCGCCCACGCTGTAGACAAACCTCAGCAATTGCAAATTATCTCCGGTGAACCGTTACCTGCTGGTTGGTCTGGTAAACTTTGGGCAGTTGAACAAGGTATTCAACAAGCAAAAACACTCGCCCCTGACTATTTTTTACTGACAGATGCAGATATTGAACATGATGTCAATAACCTGCGCCGACTTGTTGCCAAAGCTGAACAAGAAAATTTAGACTTGGTTTCGGTGATGGTGCGCTTGCGCTGTGATAGTCATTGGGAAAAATTTTTAATTCCCGCTTTCGTCTTCTTCTTTCAAAAACTTTATCCTTTTCGCTGGGTGAATCATCCCCAAAATCCCACAGCGGCGGCGGCTGGTGGGAGTATTTTAATTCGGCGCACAGCTTTAGAACGAATTGGTGGTATTTCCAGTATTCGGCAAGCTTTAATTGATGATTGTGCTTTAGCTAAGGCAGTGAAATCAACTCAAGGACGTATATGGTTAGGCTTAAGTAGCTTAACTCGCAGTTTGCGGCCTTACAATTCCCTGGAAACGATTTGGGGTATGATAGCGCGGACTGCCTATACTCAATTAAATTATTCGCCTGTATTATTACTGGGAACTGTTATAGCCATGACCTTAATTTACCTGATGCCCCCTTTAGGTGTAATTATCGGTGTAATTTTAGGTAATTGGCTCATCATAATTACAGCTTTAGCTACATGGTTATTGATGGCATTAGCTTACTTTCCCATTATCCGTTTTTATCAATGCTCACCTTTATTAGCTTTTAGTTTACCTGCGATCGCCTTTCTCTACACTTTAATGACAATAGACTCAGCTATCCGTCATTGGCAAGGACGAGGGGGCGCGTGGAAAGGACGAGTTTATCCTAGTTAAATTTGCCAACTCGTCACTTTCTCACAACTCCTCAACAGCCTCACCGCTGCGCTCGTAATGACGGAGTTACGTTATTTTTGCATAAGTCCTGAAATTATCTAATTAGCTCCTCTAAGGAGGGAAACAAAATTTTCTCCGCTTGATTGCGATCGCCGCATTCTTCTGCTGGTAAATTACACATACAAGCAGCATTTGTAATGTCGGTAATTTGACCGCGCAAACATTTAACACTCTGAATCAATAAATAAGCCGCAAAAAAAGCGATTAGTGCAGCTACTAATAAACTAATAACTCCATCCGCCCATGTCCAATTTAGCCAAATAACAGCGATCGCCGCTAACACTGCACCAACAGAACTAGCGACATCCGCCACCAGATGTAGAAATGCACCTCTAATATTCAGGTCTTGATGACTGCATCCATGTAGATAAAAAGCGTTAAAGCTGTTAATTCCCAAGCCAATCAAGGCGGTTGTCAACATGGGTAAACCCAGAATTTCAATATCGGGAGATTGCAGCCTTACCAGAGCTTCTTTGATAATCCAGGCAGCAATACAAGCTAGGCTGATCCCATTCACCAAAGCTGCCAAAATATCTAATCGATAACGTCCAAATATATTGTGTTTGGATATGGATTGAGATAGCCAGGATGCAATTAGGGCTAGACCCAACGCTGCTACATCCGTCAGAATGTGTTCAGCATCTGCTAATAGAGACAGACTGTGGCTCCAAATTCCTACACTTAATTCCACACAAAAAAAGACACTGAGTAAAACTAAAGCTGTCCACAAAGCCTGAAATTTTTGCTTTACCTGGCTTGATTGCATTAAATCTGACCTGTGATACACCTACTGGATTTTATCTCCAATGATAAGCTATCGCAGGAGGCAGGAGGCAGAAGGTAGGACAATACGGTTCGGTTAAAGGGAAAAGGGACGTTGTTAAGTAAATGAGCGAAAATATTTACAGTCATTGCGAGCGAAGCGAAGCAATCGCAAAGTTTATGGGATTGCTTCGCTTCGCTCGCAATGACATTAACCAAATCGTATTGGGAGGCAGAAAGCAGAAGGCAGGAGACAGAAGGAAAAGTCTTACTATTCCTGGCATTCAAGCTTTCAAGTTGTCCTAGACATATCTGACTACCGCTATATCAGTTACACACTCTCCGTCGGAAAGCATCATTCTAAGATACCTTAATACCTGGATATGCCCCCATTTAATGTACCAGTATCAAGGTTAACGGTTAAGTAAATCAGGTTTAATGAAGGGTAAACGCCAGTAAAAACTTGTAGAGTTTATGTAATAATTATTATATTGATCATAAAATATGGCGATCGCATCAATTAAGCTTGAGAAAATCGCCACATCACAAAAAATTAGCTAAAGATTTTGATTACGTTGAAGAAATACCTAGTTACTTATCTGTCATAGCGATCACTTCGGTTATATCTATCGTCTCTGTCATAGCGGTCATTTCGGTTATATCTGTCGTCTCTGTCATAGCGATCGTTTCGGTTATATCTATCGTCTCTGTCATAGCGATCGTTTCGGTTATATCTGTCGTTTCTGTCATAGCGATCGTTTCGGTTATATCTATCGTTTCTGTCATAGCGATCGTTTCTATTATTGCCAACTGCAAACTCAGCACGGCAACCATTTCGCACCCAAACCCGATTTCCTCTAAAACCCCAATTGTCCCGACAACTGGAGTTAGACAATTGCCTAACAAATCTGACTCTACCTCTACCGGGTACTGTACAAGTATTTCTCTGATTATTCTGGCTAGAACAAGTTATAATCTCTTGGGCTGAAGCCGGGGTGGCAAAGCCTAAAAGTGTACCGATGCTAACGCTGGCAGCCATAAAGGTAGCTGCAATCATAGGAAAACGTATAACCATATCAACTATTAAACTTCTTCAAGAGTTTTCAACAAGAACTATAGTAATTGTAGCGAATTCCATTAATAGGCAATTGTGCTATAAAATTTAGCTGCAAAGAATATTTGCATTCTGAAAACTATAGAATTTCATAGCTAGGTATTTATCTATATCCAAGCATTAAATATTATTAACTACATTTAAGCAACAACACTTTTTCCTAAATTAATAGTTATCTTGAACCTGACAGCAAAGTAGATTTGTGCTGCTGAGATATTTGAGCTTGTGCAAATTTAGCGGAGATATTATAAAAGGTATTTTAAAAAATAGCAGGTAAATTTGATTGAGATTTATGTAGAATTATTTGCCAATATCCTGGAATAAAATACCAAATTTAATATTTTGCTGCGGTGTGAAATATAAATAAAAAACTATCAATTGAGGAGTCTGCTATGGAACCGCTTGACCTGAAATGGATACGTAGCCAGTTTCCAGCATTAACGCAAAAAATCAACGGTCAGCCTGCTATTTTCTTCGATGGGCCAGGTGGTACTCAAGTACCTGGGGCGGTATTAGATGCGATGAATGACTATCTGGTGAGGTCAAATGCCAATGCTCATGGGTATTTTGTCACCAGTGCGCGTACAGATGCTACCATTGCCTCTGCTCGTGCAGCGATCGCCGATTTTCTGGGATGTCATAGCGATGAGGTGGTATTTGGTGCAAATATGACCACCCTCACCTTTGCTTTCAGTCGGGCAATTGGTCGAGAATTACACCCAGGTGATGAAATTATCGTAACGCGGCTAGATCATTACGCGAATGTTTCTTCTTGGTATGCCTTAGAAGAACAAGGTGCAACTATTCGCGTTGTAGATATTAATGTTGATGATTGCACCCTAGATATGAATGAACTAGAACGGTTAATTAACCCAAAAACAAGGTTAGTTGCCGTTACTTATGCTTCTAACGCTGTGGGTACAATTAATGATATTGCGGCGATCGCACGTTTGGCTCATAGCGTTGGTGCTTGGGTATTTGTTGATGCAGTCCACTATGCACCCCATGCACCGATTAATGTACATAACTTAGATTGTGACTTTCTGGCTTGTTCGGCGTATAAATTCTTTGGCCCCCACGTTGGCATTTTGTACGGAAAAAGAGAACATTTAGAACGGTTGCAACCTTATAAAGTGAAACCTGCACCAGATGAAGTTCCCTCACGTTGGGAAACCGGAACTCTCAATCATGAAGGTTTAGCTGGAGTAGTCGCGTCGATTAACTATTTAACTAAACTTGGTTGTCATGTTTCGCCTGCAATTGATAACGAACTAGTTGCGGCTTTGATTGAAGCCGACAAAGAAGGATTACAAACATTTAGTTGTCCCCGCTTCCTCAAATCATCAGAACAAACAAGTCTTACCTCGGCTTATCACAGTCGACGTGCGGCTTTAGTTACAGCCATGTCCGCCATTCAGCAATACGAACGCGAACTAAGTCACAAATTAATTTCTGGACTGTTAGAAATTCCTGGGTTAAGCTGCTATGGCATCACCGATCTGACTCGTTTTGCTTGGCGGACACCAACAGTAGGCGTACGACTAGCTAAAAAAACCCCTGAAAGTATCGCTAAAGCATTAGGCGATCGCGGTATTTTTACATGGCATGGTCATTTCTATGCGCTAGGTTTAATAGAGAAGTTAGGTATAGAAGCTAGTGGCGGCTTACTGCGAATTGGATTAGCGCACTACAACACCGTCGAAGAAATTCATCAGTTGTTGTATATGTTGCATGAAATAGCAGCGCTTCCTGATGATTAATTCTTCTTTTAAATATGCGGGGTTATTGCAACCCCGTGAGGCTTTATGGAAAATCACATAAAATATTACGATTTAGTATTATTAGATGCCTGGGTAATTGATCCCAGTCAATCACTCAATGGGCGGTTTGATATTGCTATACGCGATGGTAAAATTGCCGCTATTTCCCAACAGTTAAAAACTTATAAATCTAAATTAAAATTTGCAGCAGGCAATTATTTAATTTGTCCTGGCTTTATCGATTTACACGTTCATGTTTATGAATGGAAGACAACATTTGGTGTACCTGCGGATGATGTAGGAATTAATGCCGGGGTAACAACAATTGTTGACCAAGGTAGTAGTAGTCCGTTTACATTTTCTGGTTTTAAATCAGATATTGTTGAGAAATCACAAACAGATGTCCGGAGTTTTCTGTTAGTTAATCATGCAGCTAACCAAACTATCGGTAACACTGTTTCCGGTTTAGAAAATCCCGAAAAAATAGATAGAGAAACCTTAATCAAAGTAGCGCAAGCCAATCCAGAAATTGTCCGTGGCTTTAAAGTACACGCTGATTCCGGCTCAATATCACGCTGGGGAATGGGCGTACTCAAATTAGCCAGAGAAGTAGGCGATCGCACTAATTTACCTTTATATGTTCACACAGGCGAATTATTTCCGGTAGACGAAACTAATCGCCCCAACCCAGAAAAGGTAGTAGAAAATGCCTTGTCATACATGAAAGCCGGAGATATTCTCGGTCACTGCTATAGTTGTCAACCAGATGGGTTAATGGGAAACCGTACTCAAGTCCCAGAGTGGTTGTATGCAGCGATTGAGCGAGGCATATTATTAGATTTAGGACATGGACTAAAATTTAGCTTTGAAACTGCACGGCGAATGATAGCGCAAGGAGTTTTACCCCACACTATTAGCAGTGATGCTCACGGTAATTTTAAACAAATGCACGATGATTCAACGCTGAATTATAGTTTATGTGGTGGAATTTCTAAACTTTTAGCTTTGGGCTTAAATTTAGCAGATGCGATCGCTGCTGTCACCATCAACCCCTCCCGCGTATTAAAAGCCGAAGCAGAACTTGGCACTTTAAAAGTTGGTTCCATTGCAGATATCACAATTCTCAAGTTAGTAGAGGGTGATTGGTTATTTGTTGACGCTTTAGAACAGCCATTAAAAGCTAAACACAAACTTATTCCCATTGGGGTGATACGTTCAGGAGAGTTAATTCAACCTAATTGTCGCTTCTTGCGAGATTTAGTGGCGATCGCTTGACTTTCAATATAGTCGCTAAATCTCTACGATATCACCACACTCAACCAATCATTTTCTTAACTGCAATTGAATTGCATCGACTCAAAATTGAATTGTTTTGACTCACAATTTGATTGTATCAACTCACAATTTGATTGCATCGACTCACAATTGAATTGCATCAACTCGCAATTTGATTGTATTGCCCCGCAATTGAATTGCATCGCCCCGTTGTTAGAGATGAAAGCAATGCAAAGGCTTTTATCGTTTAATGTCTTTACCCCTACACATTTCTACAGTTAATTGTTGCAAAAAATGCAACAACAACAGAAATATTTCCGCAAATTAGTAATATAACAACAGATTTTCCGCAATATCTCTGATGATAAGTAAATAGCGGTAGTCAGATCCCCGACTTCTTTAAGAAGTCGGGGATCTCTTAAGCCATGATCAAATTATGAATTACTAAACTTATACTGAACGTAGCCGAAGTATTATGAATTACAAAATATTATTTTTGCCTTTACTGCTGAGTTCGCTGCTGCTATCCGATGCAGTACGCGCAACATCAAAAACCCAAGACTTGCAGATAGCACAACAACCAACCCAACCAGACGCAACCCGCGCCGCAGCAGAACAAGCATACAATGAAGCATTTGAGTTATACAAGCAAGGCACAGCTGAAAGCTTACGACAAGCACTTGCAAAATGGCAAATTGCCTTACCCCTATGGCAGAAACTAGGCGATAAATCTAACGAAGCTTTAACTCTACTGGGAATTGGTGGAGTCTACTACGCTTTAGGAGACAATCAACAGGCACTGACATACTACAACCAAGCCTTACCCATATATCGGCAAGTGGGAGATAAAGACGGCGAAGCTATCACTCTCAATAATCTTGGTCTTGTCTACAATGATTTAGGAGACAAGCAACAGGCACTGACATACTACAACCAAGCCTTACCCTTACGGCGGCAAGTGGGAGATAAAGGCGGCGAAGCTACCACTCTCACTAATCTTGGTCGTGTCTACTCAGATTTAGGAGACAAGCAACAGGCACTGACATACTTCAACCAAGCCTTACCCATATATCGGCAAGTGGGAGATAAAGGCGGCGAAGCTACCACTCTCTCCAACATCGCTTCCGTAGAACGAAGCAAAGGTAACTTGGAAACGGCACTTGCCCAAATCGAAGCATCTATCAAAATTGTTGAAGAATTACGCATCAACATCAAAAGTCAAGATTTGCGTACTTCTTACTTCGCCACCGTACAAAACCGTTACCAGTTTTACATCGACTTGCTCATGCAACTGCACAAACAATCACCAACCAAAGGTTACGCTGCACAAGCAATACACATCAGCGAACGCTCCCGCGCCAGGGTTTTATTAGAACTATTAACCGAAGCCAATGCCAAAATTCGCAAAGGCGTTGATCCTAAACTATTAGAACAAGAACAAAGTCTGCAAGAGCAAATTGATGCCAAAGATAAACTGCGTCGAGATTTAGACAAAGCAGCACCCGCTACCGCAGTTCAAAAACTCGAACAAGAAATTGCTAATCTTTTGAGTCAATACAAACAACTACAAACCCAAATTCGCACAACTAGCCCCAAATACGCCGCGCTCAAATATCCTGAGCCGTTAAAATTAGCGCAAATTCAGCAACAACTCGATGCAAATACTGTGCTGTTGCAATATTCATTAGGTAAAGAACACAGTTATCTTTGGGTTGTAACTCCTAATTCCCTCGACAGCCATGAACTCCCACCACAAGCACAGATAGAAAAAGCCACAAACGATTTTCGTCAAAGTATAGTCAGAGTAGCAGCTTCCGGTAAAGAACAAGCAGCAACAGCAAAACAACTAAGTCAAATTATCCTAACTCCAGTCGCAAACAAATTAGCAAACAAACGTTTGGTAATTGTCGCGGATGGTGCTTTACAAAATATTCCCTTTGCAGCGTTAACTGAACCAACTGCTCAAGAATCATATCAACCACTGCTAGTCAATCACGAAATTGTTAATCTTCCTTCAGCTTCAACCATCGCCATCCTCAGACAAGAAACGCAAAAGCGTCCAAAAGCACCCAAAGCTATAGCTATTCTCGCAGACCCCGTATACAGTACAGATGACTCACGGGTGACAGGGAAACCAGAAAACAATTCTCTAACTCCTGATTTAGACTTACAACGTTCTGCACTCTCCAGATCAGCAAGAAATCTTAACCGCAACGGTTGGGATAGATTAAACGGAACTCGCCAAGAAGCTCAAGCAATTCTCAAACTCAGTTCACCAAAAGATAGCTTATCAGCATTTGATTTTGATGCTAATTATGATTGGGTAACAAACTCAAAACTAAGTCAATATCGTGTGATTCACCTTGCAACTCATGGTTTCGCTGATGATGTTAACCCAGAGTTATCAGGCATTGTACTTTCATTAATAGACAAGCAAGGTAAACCCCAAAGAGGATATCTGCGGTTAAACGATATCTTTAACCTTGATTTTCCCGCTGATTTAATCGTGTTGAGTGCTTGTCAAACCGGACAAGGTAAAGAAGTTCAAGGAGAAGGTCTAGTAGGGTTGACAAGAGGATTGATGTATGCAGGTTCACCCAGACTTGTATTGTCTTTATGGAATGTGGATGATCAGGGAACAAAAGAATTGATGAGTGAATTTTATCGCCAAATGTGGCAAGAAGGGAAATCGCCTGTTGCTGCCCTCCGCGCCGCACAACTAAGTTTATGGCAAAATCCAAATTGGCGTAAACCTTTGTATTGGGCTGCTTTCACTCTGCAAGGTGAATGGCGATGAAGTAAATTCGGTTTTGCGACTTTGAAGAGAAATGCCAAGATAGATTTAGAGGTTTCAGGAAGTCTTATGTCTCTAAATATCCAAGACTTGGAGAAAATGCAGGTAGATTACCCTGACTATCGCATGGAATTGGTTGACGGGAATATAGTTGTCATGAGTCCATCAGGTTATGAGTCAGAAGAAGTCGGAACTGAGTTTGCAGCGTTGCTGAGAAACTGGGTAAGGCCGCGCAAGTTAGGACGTGTGGTTGGTTCTAGTGCTGGTTTTAAATTACCTAACACAAATTTACGCGCTCCTGATGTCTCTTTTATTAAAGCCGAAAGACTCAAACGTTCCACTGAAGATTATGCCGAATTAGTTCCTGATTTAGTAGTTGAAGTAAAATCAAAAACTGATTCTGTAGATAAACTCCGCGAGAAGATTCAGGAATTTATCGGAATGGGGACACAAATCGGGATTTTAATTAACCCCAAAACTAGA
This sequence comes from Nostoc cycadae WK-1, assembly GCF_002897135.1. Classification (NCBI taxonomy): domain Bacteria; kingdom Bacillati; phylum Cyanobacteriota; class Cyanophyceae; order Nostocales; family Nostocaceae; genus Nostoc; species Nostoc cycadae. The sequence goes on from NZ_DF978438.1 coordinate 114,245, forward strand.
ACTATAGAAGTTTACAATTCTGGAGAACAAGTCATATTACGAGACGGTGATGTGCTGACGCTTCCCAATTTATTCCCTGGCTGGGAAGTCACAATTTCGGAGATTTGGTCGCCAGTGTTTGAGTAGAGAATCAGGATTTGAGAAACAAGCTGCTTTCATGTCACTATGGACAATTGACCATTGACCATTGACCATTTAGTTATGACAAATCAAGCTTTGATTCCCGTAATTATCAACGGTGCTGCTGGCAAAATGGGTCGTGAGGTAGTCAAAGCAGTAGCACAAGCACCTGATTTAACTTTAATGGGTGCAATTGACCGTAACCCGGAACATCAAGGTAAAGACGCTGGGGAATTAGCAGGTTTAACAGAACCGTTGGAAGTGCCAATTACTGACCAATTGGAACCAATGTTAGGTTACGTGGCTGGTGAAAGACAACTGCCACCTGGGGTAATCATCGACTTTACCCATCCTGATTCAGTGTATGACAATGTGCGGAGTGCGATCGCCTATGGTATTCGTCCGGTTGTTGGTACTACAGGCTTAAGTCCAGAACAAATTCAAAATTTGGCAGACTTTGCCGAAAAAGCCAGTACAGGTTGCTTGATTATCCCTAATTTCTCCATTGGGATGGTGTTATTACAGCAAGCCGCCATTACCGCATCGCAATATTTTGACCATGTAGAAATTATTGAACTGCACCACAACCAAAAAGCTGATGCACCCAGCGGGACAGCAATTCAAACCGCGCAGTTACTAGCAGAGCTAGGTAAAACTTTTAACCCTGCAATTGTTGAAGAAACCGAGAAAATACCCGGAGCTAGAGGTAGTCTAGCCGATGAAGGCATTAGAATTCATAGTGTGCGCTTGCCGGGACTAATCGCCCATCAAGAAGTAATTTTTGGGGCTGCTGGTCAAATTTATACCTTACGCCATGATACAAGCGATCGCGCCTGTTATATGCCCGGCGTATTACTGGCAATTCGCAAAGTCTCACAGTTAAAGTCGTTAGTGTATGGTTTAGAAAAGATACTCTAAACATTAACATTCAACACCCAGCACCCATGCTTGTCCCACTGACTCGCCAGAAATTTGAACAAGTTATCCCCCTCATTGCTACTGGTCAGCAGTACAAGTACTATTGGGGGAATTTTTCTAATTTTTTACAGCGGCTATTAGTTTCTGTCGTTGCTGTAGTTGTGATTTTACTAGTAAAAGCTTTGTTTGGTCTGGATTTTGGCCCCATCCTGTTTTTTTTGGGTGTACTTGGGGCAATGTTTTGGCTGTGGTACCCCGTGTTTCAAGCCAGTATTCGGAATGCAAAATGCCGCCGTTATAAGTACTGCGGCTTTTTCCGTGGGCGAATTCTAGATTGGTGGATTACAGACAAATTGATGGGTAAACAAGAAACTGTCAATAGCAAAGGGGAGTTAGTAATTGTTGAAAATCGAGAAAAACGGATAAATTTAGAAGTTGGTGATGATACCGGATTTAGCGTCGAGTTAGATGCACCACTAAAGCCTTTTCATAAAGCGATCGCCCGTGGTCAAATTGCGGAAATGATCGTTATGTCAAATCGTCCAGATTTAAGCACCATTGAAGATTTCAGCGATGTTTACATTCCCAGCCGTGACATCTGGGTGAACGATTATCCCTATCTCCGCAGAGACTTTTTTTCTGAAGTCAGTCGCCGCTTACGGGAAGGACAAAATGACAGACCACGCCGTCGGCGGAAATATGAGGATTAAAAAAGTTAAAAGTCAAAAGTTAAAAGTGTTTCTTTTTCCTTTTGCATTTTTACTTTTAACTTTTCCTAGCTTTGCCGATTCGCATTCTGTCCATAAGCTTGCCAAGCCAGATCTACTAATCCATCAACAACCGCAGCCGCTACAACTGCATTGCCTTTGCGACTTTCAATTGTAATACAAGGAACTAAAGAGTCTTGCAGTCGGCTTTTAGCCGTATCCACATCCACAAAACCCACTGGAGTAGCAATTATTAAAGCTGGCAGAATTTCTTCAGCTTCAATCAAATCAACCAGTGCTGTTAGTGCGGTTTGTGCCTGACCAACCACAAAAATCCCCTCTGGATAACGCTTGGCTAGGGTTTCAATTCCCCATGCTGCTAAAGTTTTTTCCTTTTGAGGACGTGTGACAGTTTCCATGCTGCAATAGACTGGGTTAGCGAAGGTGTTCTGGATGTCGTAAGCGATACCTACTTGTACCATTGGCACATCTACTACAATTGTGGTGCGTGCTGCTAACGCCGCTGCACCAGCTTGCAAAGCATGTTCCGAAAAGCGGATTAAAGACTTATATTCAAAGTCGGCTGTGGCGTATATTACCCGCCGCACAATTTCATACTCTGCGGGTGAAAAGGCATGATCGCCAATTTCACTATCAATGATTGCTAAACTTTGAGCATCAGTTACGTGCCATTCCATCACTATTCAGCGCTGATATACCAGCTTTCAGCTTATCAGCTTCAGTGAGTGCTGAGTCATTTGAAGTCTGAATTCAATACTCAGCACTCAGTCAGCAATCACAACTCAGGACTAGAAGAAGGGCGACTGAACACAGGAGACAGATAAGCAACTAAAGCACCGATAAAAAAGCCAGAAATATTCCGAACTAGCGGTAGCCAATCACTAGTGCGAGTCACTACTGGCCCAATACCAAAGGCTATGAATAAAATTCCCCATAACGGAGAGAAAATTAATGCCCATTGCCAAGCCACAATTTGTTTATCGTTGCGGGGTTGGGCGGCAAATCCGCAAATTATCCCGCCAATGACGGAGGTAACTAAGGTGAGAATCCATTGTTCTCTGGGGAGTCCTGGTACAACATTACAACCGCCTTTGATTAAGCAGCCTTTAACTGAGTCTAAGGCTTGTAAGATTGATTGGTCTTCACCTTGTTCTCGCACAAAGTACAAGTTACCAAAGCGAGTTTGTAGTTCTATCCAAAATGTGCGGGGTAAAAGTTCGTAAACTGCATCACCAACGCTAAAGCTGAGAATGTTTCCCCCGCGAGAATCAGCAACTAGCAGGATACTTTTATCATCTAAACCCCAATAATTGATCACTGCTCGACCAGGGGTGCGATCGTACTGTGTTAATACGCGCAGTTTCCAGCCAGTTTCGGTTTCAAATTGCTTTAAATCGGAAACTAGCTTGTCTTCTTGAATGTCAGTGAGAGTTTTCGCCAAATCAATAACTGGAGTTTGGAAATTGGGTAACAAGTCAGGGTTGTCATAGGCTAGTGCTGCGGAAGGATTTGCTACCCAAATTGACCCAGCCACGAAAAATATTGCAATAGATACGAGAATTCGTCGCCAAAAACAAGACTGCATGGATGCTCTTATACAAATATAAACAGTAAAAGTGAACAAGTTGTTTTAAAAAGTAGGAGAGAAAAGTGATACTTCTTTACACTTGTTTACTTTACTCTAATATTAGGGTCTAAGAAAAGTATTGAGTGTGAGAGATTTGTGGCCTATCGCCCAATAACCATTAAGACCATGATAGCGATCGCTCTTTCTCGGTTCAGTGCGTTGTAATGCTGAAATTCAGAGTGCTGTTGATTAATAGCATTAACAACAATCCCAGCTTTGCTGATGCTAGATCACCCTGCTCATCAAGTTAAGACAAAGTGCGATCGCTGATTTTATGATGGTACGATAGGCGATCGCAATCTGCACAATCCCAAAGCGATATCTTCGATAAGCCACGCTAACGCATACCGTTAACTCCTCAAAAGCGATCCGCTTTATCTTGCTTCACGCATCGTTAGCAACAGAATAATGATATTTTTATAGTTAATTTAGGGCAACAAATATATAAGCAAAATTTGATCACACTAAAAATTATGTTGCAATCAATCGAGGGAGTGTACAAAAACGGTAAGGTAGAACTTACAGAATTACCACCCGATGATATTTCAGAAGGTCGTGTAATTATCACTTTTCTAGAGTCGAAAAACAATCAACAGCCAAAACAAATAATGCAGTTTGGTATGTTCTTTGGAAATCAACAATCAACAGCAGCAGATTTTCAAATTGCTGAATTTCATGGTGATAGTGAGGACACCTTAGACTGGTCATAAGTAGGTATGAAATATGTCATAGATACTCATGCTTTAGTCTGGTTTCTTGAAGGTAATCCACGCTTAGGTACAAATGCTAAAGCTATCCTTTCCCATCCTGATTCATAGTTAGTTATTCCTGCAACTACTTTAGCTGAGGCTGTTTGGATTGTGGAAAAAGGTAGGACATCTATTCCTCAACCTCAAGATGTAATTTCAGTAGTAGAATCTGACCCTCGTGTGGTAATTTATCCACTTGATCAAGATGTAATTAAAATGACTATAAGCCTATCTATTATTAATGAAATGCACGATAAGCAAATTGTAGCAACTGCGTTAGTTTTAGCAACTCAAGGTAATGTTGTGCAGTTATTAACGTGTGACCAAAATATAACTGCGTCGGCTTTGCTTGCTACTGTTTGGTAGTTTTTTAATTAAGGATATTGTAGCGATCGCCTACGGTGGACGGAATGCGATCGCACTCTACACAATCCTAATGCGATCGCTCGTCTTCAACAGAGTAAAATACACTTTATTTTCAGTATTCAATTATCCAGCCTACGAATGCGAATTGCTGTTGGTGAAATAACAGTAAAAGCTCCCAGTAATTCAGAATGGTGTTGATTAATGGTATTAGCAATAATCTCTGATTTGCTGATTGTAGATAACCCTGCTAATCGAGTTAAGATAACACCTGATGCAATACGACGTAAGCGGAAAACTAACTCACCAAAATCTTTGTCTGATGTTAATAATATTGCTTCTTCTTGGTTAGCCAAATCCAGTACTACATCATCTGAAATTCCTGGCTCCATTTCAGCAACGTACCACACTAAATGACCATCTTGGCGTAAACGCTCAACAATCTGCCAATCTAAATTTTCGTCTGCTAGAAATTTCAAGAAACGTTCTCAACAATCGGATAAACTACATCATATCGTAGAGCTTCAGCCGCAAATGCCAAAGCTGCTTGAATTGCTTCGCGTGTGAGTCGCGGATGTGATTCTAATATTTGTTCTGGGGTTTCACCAGCAGCTAATTTTTCTAGAATTAACTCAACAGTAATTCGCGTACCGACAATCACAGGTTTTCCCATCAACACTTTTGGATCGGATACAACCATCTGTCTAATCAATTTTTGCATGATTTTCGCTGCTCTATTTGTTATTTTTTACTGAAATAAGCTATAAACGGCACTAATTTTTTCACCAGATAACTCTTGAGTTTGTTTTTCATGTCCATCTCTTATATAGAGCTTATTTTCATACCATACAGGCTCTCTTCCTGCTTGTATTTCAATCATTAATACTGTGTGGTCATGATATGTTATAGGTGTTAATGCTGTATTAACGCTGGTTTTTAGCCATTCCGGTAATTTAGAATCCCTAATTTTTCGACTAATATTTAGTATATATTGATCAGGCGTTATGCTTTGAATTTTAGCCTCTCTTTCTATTCCAACAATACCGAATGGGAAAAATCTAGGTGCAGATATTTGATCAAGTACTTCAATAAGTTCTGTATCTTTTTCTTTGTCAGATATCCCCAAAAAAATATATCCTCTTTTTCCTTTGCCTAGATTTGCTATTGCCGCAATATTTTGACAAATTTTTTCAAAACAATTGTTATCGAAACTCCGATTAGAACGGTTTAATGACAATAATCCTTGTTTAAAATCATAATTTGGAGCTTCTGTTTTAGAGCGTCTTAAATAGTTCTCCAAGTCTATGGCATAAGAACCACTACTACGAGTTGTTGATGTTGATAATTTAAAATAATTTTGAATTAGTCCTTTTGTAAGACCAATATTTCTTGTTCTTTTATCTGCTGTAATACTAGCACTTACTTCTATTTTGGTCATAAGTCCCATTACAGCATTAAAAATTGCCTCATAATCAAAAGCTTCTTTAGATTCTTGGATAATTAGCTCATAAAAAGCCATAAATAATGTATAAAACGGCTCCTTAACTGGATTGCTAACTCCTCCATCACGACTAAGAATCCTTCTGAGGAAGTTTTTATCATTTCCTAAGTCTGTTAATGAGACTGAATTTACAGCATTTTTTATCTGCGATAGTATGGCTTTAATATCTTCTTTAAGGTTGTCTGTTCCATATCGTGTAACTGCTAATTCTATTTCATCTGATTTATCTATATCTCCCTTGCCATAATAATTATCAAAGTTTTCTTTTCTTGCTGGAAAAGGTTTTCCTAAAGCTATAGAAAGTATTATGTCTGCTAACAATTGTTCATCTGCACTCTCCCGCAAATCAGAGTTACTTATAATACCTTGACGACACCAGAATGTATCTTCTGCAAGAACTCCATATCCTAAATTAATAGATTTAGAATCAATACTAATCTCAGGCATTTCTGAAAGAGGAACAATTTCTCTTGATACATCACCTCGAATTTCGCAAGCTAATAATCTAACTAATTCTGCAAAATTACTGGTAACTCCAGCTGATCTTACTTCTTGAGCAGATAAATGTTTTCCATTGGAATTAATTCTATTAAATACATCTTCAATTTCCTTGTTACTGTTAGCCTCATAGATAGTAACGGCTAATGAATATTCTAAAAAATCTATACATTCTTGAGCATTTAATAATTTTTCTATGCTTGTATCTATTGGTTTAAATACTCCTTGATTACTTAGTTCGTTAGCTAGTGGATGTTTTGTAACATCAAAAAACTTATCATTAATTGAGAATTGGTTTTCAATAAAACAAAAAATTGCATTTAATCGTTGCATTCCGTCAATGATTTCATACATATCCTTGCCATCTTTTTTAAATTTGCCAAATAAAATTAGTGGAATAGGATATTTTAAAAGAATGCTTTCTATTAAAGATGCTTTCTCTGTTTTCGCCCATACAAGTTTACGTTGATATCTACGATTTACAATAAGATTATTTTCTCTATAAAGACGATATAATTCTAATATACTTATTCCCTTGGGTGTAATACTCATAGTATTTTGTTATTTTTATTAGTGTGTAATATATTTGTTATTTAGTTACCAAATCGCTTCTAAATTCAACACAAAATCATTCAATACATCTTCCCCTGATAACGTCGCAGGCGAGTTCAACACCTCAACCTCTTGACCTTGTCTATAAATTTCTACTTGTCGGGATTTACGATTAATTAATAAACCTAAACGCACACCATTATCTATATATTCCCTTATCTTTTCCTGTGCAACCTTCAAACTATCACTTGGGGAAAGTAACTCAATTACAAAATCAGGACAAATGGGGAAAACTTTTCTTTTTGTTCGTCAGTTAAAGCATTCCATCTTGACAGCTTTATCCAAGAAGCATCAGGTGAACGATCGCCACCTTTAGGTAATTTAAAACAAGTAGAAGAATCAAAGGCGATGCCAGTACCATCAGCATCAGTCCAATTCATTATTTGTTGAGTAATTCTAGCGTTTTTATTTCCCGTTTCTCCTCCCGTGGGTGGCATGATAATTAATTCTCCCGTAGCAGTGCGTTCAAATTTCAAGTCACGGTTCGCTTGACATATCTGAAAAAATTGCTCATCTGTCAATTCCAACGCTGGTTTTAGATTGATTGTTAAAGCATTCATAAGGATATCTCTGATTCAAATATTAAGGCAGGCGTAAAGCCTGCCCATGTAATCCTATTCTATGCCTTCAATCCGGTCTTCAACTTCTTGGTACAACTCGCGGAGGTGGTCTAAGTTCTCCTCGCTAGTTTCCCAATAACCGCGACCATTCACTTCCAACAAAGTGGATACCATCTTGCGGAAAGAATGGGGGTTGAGGTTCATCAAGCGTTTTTGCATTTCTTCATCTTTGATGAAGGTTTCGTTTGCATCCTCATAAATCCAGTTGTCCACAGCACCAGCTGTTGCACTCCAACCCATTGTATTAACCAAACGCTTGGAGAGTTCGCGCACCCCTTCATAACCGTGAGACAGCATACCTTCATACCACTTGGGATTTAATAATTTTGTACGGGCATCTAAGCGCACGGTTTCGGATAATGTGCGGACTTGGGCGTTAGCTGTGGTGGTGTCTGCAATGTAGGATGCTGGCTTTTTACCATCACCACGCAGACTTGCTACTAGCTTGGTGGGGTCTGAGTCGAAGTAGTGGGAAACGTCGGTCAAACTAATCTCGGAAGAATCCAAATTTTGGAAAGTCGCATCAGCAGTTTTCAAGGTGCTTTCAAAAATCTGCCGGGATTCGTCCATCATTCCGGGGTTATCGGAATTGAAGGAGAAAGATTTGCGTTTCAGATACATTTCCTGTAACTCGGCTTCACTGTCCCAAGTGCTGTTTTCTACCGCCAAATTGATGTTTGACGAGTAGGAACCGGAAGCGTTGGAGAAAACGCGGGTTGCGGCTTGTCTGAGGTTAATTCCCATTTCCTCAGCTTGCTGCATGGCGTGTTTGCGGACAAAGTTCATGTCTAATGGTTCATCCGCTTCCGCCGCCATTTTCACCCCTTGGTCTAGCAGGTTCATCTGGTTAATGAACAAGTCGCGGAATACACCAGAACAGTTGATAACTACGTCAATTCTGGGTCTTCCCAACTCTTCTAGGGGGATTAACTCCAACTTGTTCACCCGTCCCAAAGCATCAGGAACCGGACGCACACCCACCATCCACATAATTTGGGCTAGGGATTCGCCGTAGGTTTTGATGTTATCGGTTCCCCAGAGAACACAGGCGATGGTTTCTGGCCAATTACCGTTGTTTTCGGCTTTGTTACGTGCCAACAGCCTATCAACAACAATTTTTGCTGATTGTACAGCAGCCGCCGTGGGGATTGATTGGGGGTCGAGGGCGTGGATGTTTTTACCTGTGGGCAATACATCCGGGTTGCGGATGGGGTCGCCACCAGGGCCGGGAAGAATGTATTCGCCTTCTAAACCTTTGAGTAATGCGCCGAGTTCGTTGTCTGCACAAACTTGTTGTAAACAGAATTCTAAATACTCAAACAAGGGTTTTAAAGCAGAACCATCGACTTTGGGATAACCTGCTTTGTGCAGTGCTTCTACCCAAGGTTCCTTTTTGCCCATGTTGAAGAAATTCAATCGGGAAACGAGAGAAACCCTTCCTTCAGCGTCGGTTTGTTCTTGGACTAACGCCCCAACAGCAGCGCGGGTAGCTAGGGTGATTTCTTGTAATAGTTGAACATCTTCTAAGATACCGCGATCGCTATTTTGGTAAATCTCGTCAATATCTCGCCCTAAACTATTGGCAATAATCCGGGGTAAGCTGAGAATTTCTTCTTCTTGACGGTCTAAGCTGGCGATATTTACAAGAGTTGCAACGGCTTCCTCAGCTGTTGGGGGTTTACCAATGACGTGCAAACCACAAGGTAACAACCGCGATTCAATTTCCATTAACTTGCGGTAGACGCTGCCGACAATATTATCCCGTTCTTCGGGGGTCATATCTTTGGCATCGGTTTCAGGCAAGTTAATATCTTTATCCAGGTTGACGATGCGGCATTTATCCATAATCGTGTTGACGATGGGGATACCGCGACCGCTATCTTTTAAGGTTTGGTAAGAAGCAATTAACTCGCTGAGTTCTTTCAAACCTTTGTATAAACCAGCGTTTTCGGCAGGTGGTGTGAGGTAAGAGATTGTCTCGGCGTAACTGCGACGTTTAGCAATGGTGGCTTCGCTGGGGTTGTTAGCGGCGTAATAGTACAGGTTAGGAATATTCCCAATCAAGTTATCGGGGTAACATTCACCCGACATCCCCATTTGCTTACCAGGCATGAATTCCAAGGAACCGTGTGTACCAAAGTGCAGTACCGCATCCGCGCCCCAAACTCTTTCCAGGTAGGTGTAGTATGCCGCAAAGCCGTGATGAGGGCTGGCGGAACGGGAGAACAACAACCGCATTGGGTCGCCTTCATAACCAAAGGTAGGTTGAACACCAATGAAGACGTTACCGAATTGTTTACCGTAAATCAGCAAGTTTTGTCCATCGCTGTTGAGGTTTCCTGGTGGTGGCCCCCAGTTTTCTTCTAGGCGTTGGGAATAAGGTGTCAGTTCTTCGTATTCTGGCACTGACATCTTATAGGCAATGTTGAGTTCGGGGCTGGCGTACTGTGCCTGTGCGTCGTGAATCACTTCCTGCATCAAGGCCTCAGCCGATTCTGGTAACTCTGGCAAGTCGTAGCCATTGTTTCTCAGCGCCTTCATCACTTCGTAGATGGAACCGAATACATCTAGGTATGCGGCTGTACCTACGTTGCCTTTGTCAGGAGGGAAGCTGAAAACGGTGATGGCAACTTTTTTGTCTAGTTTGGGTTTGCGGCGGAGATTTGCCCACTTTAAGGCACGTTGGGCTACAGCTTCGATGCGGTCTTGGAGGGCGATCGCTTTCCCTGTTGCGCCATCTCTACCCGATAATATGATGGGTTCGATTGCCCCATCTAATTCGGGAATCGCAATTTGTAACGCTACTTGAATGGGATGTAAGCCTAAATCGCTGTCTAACCATTCTTCGGTGGTTTGGAATACCAAGGGTAATGCCACCATGTAAGGGCGATTTAAGCGTTTGAGTGAGTCAATTGCCTTGGGATGGTCTTGTCTAGCTGGGCCACCAACTAACGCAAAACCAGTTAAGGAAATAACTGCATCAACTAACGGTGTATTTGTAGTTGGTTCGTAGAAGTAGGCATCCACAGGCTTGGAGAAATCCAAACCACCAGCAAACACAGGCACTACCCGTGCGCCTAGTGATTCCAACTCCTGAACCATTGCCACATAATGGGCATCATCACCTGTAACTAGGTGAGTGCGTTGTAATACCAACCCAACACAGGGGGCTAATGGATCTTTTAAATCTTGGGGGATATCTCGACGGGCTGTGTACCAATTGAGATATTCTCGGACATCCTCATACATGGTTGTGGCTAGAGGATGCCAAATGCCCATATCAGGGTAGACAACTGGTGCTTCATATTCAATAGAGGCAGAATTTTTTTTGTCTACGCCTTTTAATACATATTTGTCAGCCAGCATCAGCAAGAAGTTTTCCAGGTTTTCTGGAGAACCACCTAGCCAATACTGAAAACTCAACATAAAATTGCGTGCGTCCTGTGCCTTGTCCATTGGCAAGAACTTCAGCACTTGGGGCAGTGTCCGCAAAAGTTTCAGCATTCCATCTTGGAATCCTGCACCGGATTTTTCTTTGCGTTTCCGCATGAATTGTGCGATCGCACTTTTTGATTGACCCAACTGCGCTAAGGAAAAACTGCCCATTTTATTTAGGCGCATTACCTCTGGCATTGATGGGAAAACAACGGCAACGTCTAAATTATCGCGGTACGGTTCTACGGCTGTTACTACTTTTTGTGCTAAGTCTTCGATAAAAATCAGTGAGGCAATAAAAATATTGGCACTTTGTATATCCCGTTGGAATTCTTCGTAGTTTTCAGGGTCTCGAAGTTCCTCTATTAAGTACCCGCTGATTTCAATCGCCAGATCCGGACTGTTCGCGTTAATCGTGCGAACCGCTTGCGACAATGCACTCTGGTACTGGGACTCAAGCACGACATAGACCACCTTAATTAAATTACGTCCGCGCAGGTTTTCAGGCGCAATGTGTCTAATGGTGGACTTGACGTGGGTGAACATGCTTCCTCTGCTCCTTTGATGCGTGTTCTCGACTAGAAGTTTTTGATGGCTGATAACGCCACTAATTACTTCTTTTATTCGGCAATAAGAGTTTTTTATCAGAAAAACCTTGCCCAGAGAGCATTTTGCCTGATTTCTGACACAAATTGATATAAAAATCGCAAACTTTGTTAACAAACGTTAATAAATAATAAGAGCCAATACTCAAAATATGTAACAAAAAATTAATATTTTGAGAAATTGGTTACTAGGGACTAGGCGTTGGGGAGTGTTGAATATGCTTCAGGCTTTACTGCAAAGCCAATTTTTTAAGTGTAAATACTGTAAAAATAAGATAAATAAATCACAAATGATTAAGAATTTAGATGATTGTATAGTTAAACTAAAGTTTTTTATAATACAAAAAGAATACTTATAACTTTGCAGATTATAAAGAAAAAGTGATAGATTTCAGGACTTACTCAAAATTATGAAAAAACGAACCGCAAAGGGCGCAAAGGACACAAAGTTATAAGAGTTTGAGAGAGTTCTTGCGTAAGTCCTAAGATTTATTGCTGCGAGTCTGCACGGTGAGTGTAGAGATAATGGAGATTATTAGAGAATTAGAGGCTATAGTTTCAGACTGAAATTCTTCTTTCAGCACTGATTACACAATATCTTGATCAATCACAGATTTGCTTTTAACACTAATACATGGGACTATTTTCTATCTGAGCCTATAATTTTTGCACCTGCTCAATAGTTAAACCAGTACAGTGAATAATTAATGCGATCGCCATACCTTTACTTAGCATACTTATGGCAATTTCCTGAGCTTTTTGTTCTAAACTTTGTTTAAAACCCAGTTCAAAACCTTCTTGATACCATTCTTGCCAAATCTCTTCATAAATAACCGATTCAAGCATAAAGTTATTGGGGTTGAGTGTCTTCTGTTTGAGCCTGTAATTTTTGCACCTGTTCAATAGTTAAACCTGTGACATCGACAATTATTTCCAGATTAATACCTTTATTAATCATTTTGATGGCAATTTCTTGAGTGTTTTGTTGAATCCCCTGCTCAAGACCTTCTTGTAAAATATCTTGATAAATTACAGATTCGCGCATAATACCACTCCGCAATATTCTTTTAATTACGTCCTTATTTAATACTAGCCCAGATAACACGGCTGTTGATGCAGCAAGATTACTGCGGATGCGGGTGTCATCGAGCGCTTCAATAACTTGAGCTACTTATTGTAAGGTTCGCGTTTGGTCATCGGTTTGGCTTAAAGTTGCAAACGGTAGCAAACCTGGGTAATTGAAAAATACTTCTGTTGGCTGTTCCCACAGTCGAATTATGTCAAATCTGTGCCAGCTATTTTCTAAAACAAATTCCGTTTGATAAACTAGCTCAGAATCACTTGGTTGTAAATAAATTACCACCTGACGCATTTTTTTCTGGGGAAATTTTCGATACCCACGTAAGCGATAATCACTCATACGAAAGGGAATATCAGCTTTTGGTCTGGTTTGAAATTCCAGGTGAAGAATAATTTCATCGGACTGTAACAAAATTAGCGCATCTGCTCGTATGGGTTCGAGGGATAATTCCGATGGACTTAGTTGAGTTAGTGCAATTGGTTCATTCAGCAACCAAGTTGCAAAGTCACTGGTGAATGATTCAGCAAGGAACTTACAGACATTATCATACATAGGTTGTAATTTTATCAGTACCCTTTGAATCCCCTAATTTTTTATATAAATGTTTACTATTAACTTATGAATTTAGTAAATATTCTCATTGTCTCCAAGTACAACTGTAGAAAATGGGGATTGGAGCGATCGCGGTGTCATTATATTCTTTTGCGGACAATCAAAAGATTTATAAAGAAAATCGCCCACAATACTGTATTCCCGACAACATAATTAATAGATTTCAGCCAATTTTTCTCCAACAGCTAAAGGAGAGCCTGATGGTTACAACAACAGTACCGCAGCAACAGGTCAAAATCGGCCCCACCAAACTACTGATTAATAACGAGTGGGTAGATAGTGTCAGCGGCCGCCGATTTGCCACAATTAATCCAACTACAGGCGAAACTATCTGTGAAGTTGCAGAAGCAGATGCAGCCGATGTTGATAAAGCAGTGCAAGCAGCGCGTAACGCCTTTAACCGTGGGGAATGGCGTAATATATCTGCAACCCGTCGCGGTGAATTGCTCTACAAATTAGCAGATTTAATTGAGCAGAATATTGACGAGTTAGCGCGACTAGAAACTTTAGACAATGGCAAACCACTGCAAAATTCTTTAGGAGATTTAGGTTTAGTTATTGCCTGTTATCGCTACTATGCAGGTTGGGCTGATAAAGTCCAAGGTAAAACGATCCCCATTAACGGATCATATTTTTGCTACACCCGCCATGAGCCTGTGGGGGTTGTTGGTCAAATTATCCCCTGGAATTTCCCACTGCTGATGCAGGCGTGGAAGTTAGCCCCAGCTTTGGCAACTGGCAATACTGTGGTGATGAAAACGGCGGAACAAACGCCGTTATCAGCATTGCGAGTCGGAGAGTTAATTATTGAGGCTGGTTTTCCGGCTGGGGTGGTGAATCTTTTATCAGGATACGGCCCAACTGCTGGTGCTGCGATCGCTCATCACATGGATATTGATAAAGTCGCTTTCACTGGTTCCACGGAAGTTGGACACTTGATTATGGAAGCGGCTGCAAAAACTAACCTCAAGCGCGTGACTTTAGAACTTGGTGGTAAGAGTCCTAATATTGTGTTTGCAGATGCAGACATGGATGCGGCGATCGCTGGTTCTCACGATGCTTTATTCTTTAACCAAGGTCAATGCTGTTGCGCTGGTTCGCGGCTGTTTGTCGAAGAGAAATGCTACGACGAATTTGTGGCTAGAAGCGTTGAAAGAGCTAGACAGCGAATTGTCGGCGATCCCTTTGATTCTAAGACAGACCAAGGGCCGCAGGTAGACCAAGAACAATTTAACAAAGTCATGGGTTACATCGAATCTGGGATGCGGGAAGGCGCTCAGATGCTTTGTGGTGGACAAAGAGTAGGCGACAAAGGTTACTTCATTGCCCCTACAGTCTTTGCTGATGTTCGTGATGATATGAAGATTGCCCAAGAAGAAATCTTTGGCCCAGTAATGAGCATCATTAAGTTCAAAGATATTAACGAAGTCATTGAGCGGGCAAATAACACTATGTACGGACTCGCTGCTGCCGTCTGGACTCAAGATATTACCAAAGCCCATGCGATCGCTAACAATCTCCGAGCAGGTACAGTCTGGGTCAATTGTTACGACGTATTCGATGCTGCTGCGCCCTTTGGTGGTTTCAAGCAATCAGGTATCGGCCGCGAACTAGGTGAATATGGCTTACAGCAATACACCGAAGTTAAGACTGTTACCATCAAACTGTAAACTTAAATGTATTAAAGCTCTTGGGCAAGTTGAGCTTTTGCCTGTTGCCAGAGCATCTCCAACTCATCCAAACTGTATTCAGAAAGGGGGCGGTCAACCACTGCCTCCATTTTTTGTAACCGTTGCACAAATCGCTGATTTGTCCCTTGCAAAGCAGCGCTAGGATCAAGATTATACCAACGGGCTAACTGAATCACCGCAAATAATAAATCGCCTAACTCTGCTTGCTGACGTTCTGGTGTTTCCTTTGCCAAAGCTTGCTGAAACTCTCCTAACTCTTCGTGAAACTTAGCCCACACGCCATCAATGTTTTCCCATTCAAAGCCTACTGCTGCTGCTTTGTGCGAAATTTTCATCGCCGCCATCAACGGGGGAAGAGTGCGCCCGTAGCGGCTGAGTTTGGCACTCAGTTGTTGATTTTCTGGGGTTGGTTCACCTTTTTCTGCTGCTTTGATTTGCTCCCAGTTTTGCCGAACTTCATCGGCATTTTGTACCGACACATCACCAAATACATGGGGATGGCGGCGAATTAGTTTTTGGGAAATACCTTGGGCTACTTCTTTGAGGCTGAATTGTTGGTACTCTTTGGCGATTTGGGATTGTAATACAACTTGTAAGAGTAAATCACCTAATTCCTCTGCAATTGCGGCTTGATCACCACTTTGAATTGCATCTACCACTTCATAAGCTTCTTCAATCACATAAGGTATAAGCGTTTCGGGAGTTTGTACCAAATCCCAAGGACAACCACCATCAGGCGATCGCAATTTTGCCACCACATCAATTAATTCTTGTAACGCCGCCAATGTTTCAGCATTTTCGTGATTTATTTCCATAACTCACCTGTCAGCCATCTAAATACTTCTTTACCTTAAGCAAAGCATGATAAGTATTCAACTGGAAGCGATCATTACTTCTCTATAACTACAGCACTTACGCCATCTCTCACAAGATGACCATCTTCCATGTAAATAATGCGATCGGCAATATCTAAAATACGGTTGTCGTGGGTGACAAGCAATATTGTACAGCCTTGCTCTTTGGCTAGTGATTGCATTAATTCGACAACATCGCGCCCAGATTGTTTATCGAGGGCGGCTGTCGGTTCATCTGCCAAAACTATTTTAGGCTGACTTACCAATGCACGCGCGATCGCTACTCGTTGTTTTTGTCCACCAGAAAGACTATCTGGGTAGTAATTTAGCCGTTGTTCTAATCCGACTGCTGCTAACATTGCTTGAGAACGTGCCAGCATTTCTTGAGGTGAAATTTTTGGTTGTAATTCCAAACCCATACGCACATTCTGGAGAGCTGTTAAACTCCCGTGCAAGTTATGGGCTTGGAAAATATAACCGTTGCTGCGTCTTGCTTGTGTGAGTTGTTTAGCATTAGCACCACAAAGTTCTTTATTTAGTACTTGTAAACTACCAGACTGGGCAGAACGTAAGCCACCTACTAAGGTTAATAATGTAGTTTTACCGGAACCAGACGGCCCGGTCATAATGATAATTTCACCTGCATTAATGGTGAGGTTGATATTAAATAAAACCTGTTTGCGGAGTTGCCCTTTACCAAAGTAATGGTTAAGATTTTGGATAGATATGACAGGTTCGGAAGAATAATTAGTTTCCATAAATATTTTTATCTCACGCAGAGGCGCAGAGGCGCGGAGAGTTACGAGGATTTTTAAAACATATCGGCGGGGTCGGCGGATTGGAGTTTGCGAGTGGCGATCGCCTGGCCAGCATTAACTTTAAAACCTTCATTTACCAAAAGCGTTTCCACCCGACTACCTTGACTGGATGCGGGTGCTGACAATTTAATTACTTGTCCTTTTGGCTCTAGTCTGCCCAAGGCTGTTACCGTTTTGATTGTGGGTATGGTTACAGTTTTCACTGTATTGGAAGCCTGTGATTTTACGTGCAGAAATCTTGTGATTCCGGCGATCGCAAATCCTACCGCTAACACCAGCAGAATTCGTTGGCGAACGCTAGGTTTAGAGGATTCCGAACCTCTCTCTCCTACTTCAGGCACTTTCAGCCCCCTTTTAGTTAGTACGTTAATTAAACTAATTAGTTTAACTGTACTGTAATTAAACTATACGGTACATTACAATCATGTCAAGACTTTTCGGTAGAATTAATGTTTCGGACAAGTTTGATAGACTGTTGACCGCTGGCTGTCAAAGACCTCAACTAGTTGATTTAGAGCATGATCAAGAAGAGGAGAGACACAGAAAAAACCAATCAAGACCGTTTACCGTCAGCAGAAAAAGTTGATGCTATCTTTGCTGGGGCAATGCAAGAGTTTTTAGCACACGGTTACGCGGCGGCAACAATGGACAGGGTTACAGCCGCAGCAGGTGTATCGAAAACCACGATTTACAACTACTTCCAAGATAAAGAAAGTTTATTTACTGCTTTAATTGAGCGACTAGCAAAGGAAAATTTTCGAGAAGCGTTTAGTCCGCAAGACTCACAATTTCTGCAAGGAGAACCTCATATAGTGCTGCGACGCATAGGAATTAATGTTGTCGAGCAGATTAATCATAGACAAGAGTTGCTGAGTTTGGTGAGGCTGATTATTGGTGAGTCTGGACGTTTCCCTTTATTAGCCCAAGTTTTTATCAGCAACGTCGATAAGCCGCTTTTAGAACTGCTCATGCAATATTTTGCGGCTCATCCAGAATTGCAACTGCCTGACCCAGAAGTAACTGCGCGGATTTTTCTTGGTACATTAATTCATTTCACAATTGTCCAAGAGATGCTGCATTGTCAAGAGATTTTACCAATGGAGCGCGATCGCCTCATTGATAACCTGATTAACTTAATTACCAACAACCAAATTCCTCAAACCGAAATTACAGACCAATATTCCGGTACAAAGCAGAAAACACCCAGGCGTAAACGCAATTCCTCCGGTAAATTTCAACCTGATTATGGCTCAGAACCCAAACAATTAAGGTCTATCAGACTCACAGATACAGCTTGGGAAAACTTGGCACAATTGGCAGCTAAACATAACCTTACCCGCAGCGAAATGATCGAAATTATTACCCGTCAAGGCAATTTGGAGGCAGAAGGCAGAAGGCAGGAGGCAGGAGGGAATTAATTTCTGTATATACATGGCAAGTCGAAATTAATGTATATACATGGAAGATATTATCAATTTTATATATGAAGAACTCATTTCCCCTGCACCCCTGCACGCTTGCCTGCCTATTCCCCATTCCCCTGCATTTGAGTAAATTTGCTAGAGTGACACTAGGATTTTTCAGTTAAATCTCTGAAATTCAGCCAGCAGACGAGGCTACCCATGCTTACAAATACCCTACTTCTCTCGAACCAACTACCGACTTTACAATACTCCTCCACAACAGAACGATTCGATGAAACGTGGGAAGCCCCCCTGGCAACCCTTTTGGGACTAGGACGCGCCGCTGGTGCTGACTTCATTGAATTTTTCTTAGAGCGCCGCAACTACATTAGTTGCTTGGCAGAAGATGATGCTATCACCAGCATTTCACCGAGTTTGGCGACAGGTGCAGGTGTGAGAGTATTTCGCGGCAAAGCTGACTGCTATGTCAGTACAAACGACCTTTCCTTTACTGGGCTGAAAGCAGCTTTAGAAAAAGGACTGTCGATTTTAGGCTTACAACTACCCGCGCCTTACTCTTTTATCCCAGAAATCAATCTCGAATTATTGCGAGACTACGCCACAAAAAGAGGTAAAGATGGCTGGTTAGGGCTGTGTAGCTCTATCCGTGAAATGGGCGAAGTCCTTTTAGATGGTACTGCTGCTTTGACGCAAAAAGCCAACCATGTGCAATCTCGCCGTGCAACTTATTTCCGAGATTGGCAAGAAGTGTTAGTAGCTTCTAGTGATGGTACCTTTGCCCGTGACATTCGTCTCACCCAATCGGTAGGATTTAACTTATTGTCTGCCGATGGTGCCAATCGTTCTTCTATTGGGGAACGTGCAGGAAACACCAGCGATGCTAACTTCCTGAGAACTTGGGACTATACCCAAGCCGCCGAGCAAATAGCTGAGTCTGCTGGCAAAATGCTGTATGCAGATTATGTTGAGTCTGGTACTTACCCCATCATCATGGCCAATCACTTTGGCGGGGTAATCTTCCACGAAGCCTGCGGACACCTGCTAGAAACCACCCAAATTGAGCGTAATACTACCCCCTTTGCCGACAAAAAAGGCGAAAAAATTGCCCATGAAAGTTTAACAGCTTGGGATGAAGGGCGTTCTGACAATGCCTTTGGGACAATCGACATGGATGACGAAGGTATGCCGGCACAGAGAACATTACTCATCGAAAAAGGCATTCTCAAGAATTTCTTAGCAGATAGAGCTGGTTCTTGGCGGACTGGACACCCTAGAACAGGTAGTGGCCGCCGCCAAAATTATACCTTTGCGGCTGCCAGCCGGATGCGTAACACTTATATTGCCACTGGCGAATACACCAATGAAGATTTATTTGCCTCTGTTGATAAAGGCATTTACTGTAAAAAAATGGGTGGCGGTAGTGTTGGCGCTACAGGTCAATTTAACTTTAGTGTTGATGAAGCTTACTTAATTGAAAATGGCAAACTTACTAAGCCATTAAAAGGAGCAATTTTAATTGGTGAAGCCAAGGAAATTATGAATAAAATTTCCATGTGTTCTCAAGATTTAGAATTAGCTCCAGGCTTCTGCGGTTCTGTCAGTGGCAGCATTTACACCACCGTTGGACAACCACATATCAAAGTTGATTCCATCACCGTCGGCGGACGTTAATTATTTATATACAACCACAGATGAATACAGTCCATCTGCGGTTAATTTAAAATCCAAAATCCAAAATTGACTATGCCAAATATCCAAGAAATCGCCAATTACGCCAAGGAAAATGCTGATAAACTTGGCATCAAAAAATTTGACATTTATGGCTCAACCATAGACGAAACTAGCGTCCAAGTAGATCAGGGTGAGCCAAAACAAGTTAAAGCTTCAAATCGCTCTGGTGTTACCGTGCGTGTTTGGAATGAGCAAAACACAATTGGAATTACTAGCACCACAGATGTAGACCCCAAAGGATTAGAGTTAGCACTCAAAACTGCATACGATGCTAGTTTCTTTGGTGTCAAAGAAAATGTCCCAGATTTCAGTCCAGAGGCGACAGTTCCTATTGCTCAAACACCAAAAGATAAAGCGCCCCAAGCCCCAGTTGCTGAACTGATAGATAAACTACTGGTAGCAGAAAAAGAATTACTTTCGGCTCATCCAGCTATTCAAGGTGTACCTTACAACGGTTTGGCGCAAAGAGATATTGACAGGTTTTATCTCAACAGTGATGGTGCAGTCAGAACAGAATCTCACTCCATCGCCTCAGTTTATCTTTACAGCAAAACTGAAGAAGAAGATAAAAAGCCTCGCAGTGGTAATAGTTTTAGAATTAGCCACAGTGTTGATGAGCTTGACATTAATGGTTGTATTAAAGAAGCCGCAGACAAAACTATCAGTCACTTAAACTACGAAAAAGTCAAATCTGGTAAATATTTAGTTGTGTTTTCTCCAGATGCTTTTTTAAGTTTATTGGGCGCTTTTTCTAATTTATTCAACGCTCAAAGCATTTTAGATAAGCAAAGTTTGTCTACTCCTGATGATTTAGGCAAAGAAATAGCTTCTCCTTTGCTTTCAGTTTATGATGATGCCCTGCACCCTGCTAATGTTGGCGCAGAGACATTTGATGGTGAAGGTACTCCTACTCGTAAAGTAGCGTTGATTGAAAATGGTGTGTTAACGGGATTTTTACATAGTGCGGGTACAGCTAAAAGAATGAATGCTCAACCCACAGGTAACGCGAGTATTGGGGCAAAAGTTAGTGTTAGCCCCAATTTTTATCATGTATTTGCAGCGACAAACTCTGAACAGGAATTTAGTTTAGCCACAGCAGAAAATGTAATTTTAATTGACGATTTACAAGCTTTACATGCTGGGGTGAAAGCTTTGCAAGGCTCGTTTTCTTTACCGTTTGATGGTTGGTTAATTAACAAAGGTGAGAAGACAAGTATTGAATCAGCCACAGTTGCTGGGGATTTTTTACAAGTTCTCAAGTCAATTGTGTATCTAGAAAAAGAAGTCGAATTAACCCCAGGCGGTGTTTGTCCAAGAGTATGGGTTGAGGGACTTTCAATTACTGGGGAATAATTTAGTAAAAATTGCTGATTTTTGCATATAAACCCAGAAAAAAATAGGTTGGGTAGAGGAGCATGAAAGATATTTAATTATGCCTCCACCCAACAATAAATCATGAAATTTGTAGAGAAGATTTCATGGTGTAAAAGAATTGTTGGTTTAATTTAATATTGCCTAAACCTGCAATGATTTCAGCCATTTATTGACTAGGGTATTGGCCGTTTTCATTGCTGTATTGAAATTTTGCTTTAACTGATGCTGGCGATACCATTTTTGAAAAGCGATTTCATAGGCTTCACCTTTCGCATAAAAGTTATTCCAAAAGTCTAGACCAACAGTCAAGCCCCATAATAGGCAAATACCTAATGACCAATGAATACTAGGAATAATTAGAAAAAAATTAACTAATATTAAAAAACTATTGACAATAACGAAATTACCTAAACGTTTTTTAAACTTTGAGAGACGGTAAGTATCGAAAGCCTGGCGTTGTTGAATTTCGCTTTGTTGCGATCGCCAGTCTGTTTCGGCTAATTGTAAAGACTCTGGTGATATATCTAACTCACCTGCGATTTCTAATAATAATTCATAAGAAAATTCTTTATCTTGGTCATCAGCTTGACGGGCGATCGCCAATTGAAGAATGCGTTGGACATCTTCTTGACTATAAGAACGATTGCTATGAGGTTCAAATGGTGCCATAGTTTTTACTATTCATAAACCTTGTTAACTTTGTTTTTTAACGCGGTGTATCGCTGAGGTGGCGCGGAGTTATTACTATGTCTACACTAGCAAATCTAGAGAATGCTTTTAGGTAGCTTAAAAACATAAATATCTTGAATAACTTGTACCCAACCATCAGATACAGATTCGAGGATGCGATCGCCTTTTTCTTTGGTTGCGGTTGTCGCGTCACCAATCACACCACTTTTACTGATATCTCGCGTCGTCCAAGATACAGGTAATTGACCTTCCCAACTAATTAAAGTACTTTCTTGCTGTTCTGGTGGGTATTCAGCCACGGCTTTTTCGAGTTTTACCTGTTCTGGTAATATCGCTAACATAATGCTAGTTTCAGCATCTCCGGCGTGCATTCCCAGCTTGGCTTCTTTGGGTGTCAGCAATTCTTTGGTAATATTCGGCGCACGCCAAGTAAACAACGGAAATATTAAAAAGTCATCATATTTAACGTGTAAATCTCGCGCCGCCATTTGCATGATTTGCGGTTGTCCACCGTGGGAGTTCATCAAGACAAATTTTCTAAACCCAGCGCGGTAAATACTTTCTCCCACCTCCATAATTGTGGCTGTTAGGGTTTCGGAACTGAGGGTAATTGTGCCAGGAAAGTGCCAATGTTCGTTAGATTTACCATAATAGAGAGTGGGCAAAGAGTATGCAGGGATGTTTGCATCTAGCTTAGTCAGGGCTTTTCCCAGAATACCAACACTAATCGCTGCGTCCACAATTAATGGTAAATGGGGGCCATGTTGTTCAATTGCGCCCACTGGTTGAATTATTACCACATTTTCTTTATTGGGCATATCTTGGATATCAGTCCAAGTCAAGTAGGGAAAAAAGCGTTCTGGGGGAATAAAGCTGTGCATATCACTGCGATCGCGCCATCTGATTTTTAGGTGTTGTGAAGACTCTCAACACATCAGGATATTACCAGAAGCAGGGACGCATAATAGCCAAAGAACAAGTAGTAACAAGGAATAACTTAATGGTTGATGAAAATGGTTCCATCCGCACTTTATCAGTTGATATTGGTGGTAGCGGTGTCAAAGCGATGGTTTTGGATATCACCGGAACTCCCCTGACAGAAAGGGCGAGGGTAGATACACCATCCCCAGCAAAACCAGAAGTGGTGATTAATGCGATCGCAGTTTTAGCCGCCGCCCAAGGTGATTTTCATCGCGTTTCTGTGGGTTTTCCTGGTGTGGTGCGGTGCGGAGTCACAGAAACAGCAGTAAATTTACATTCTGATTGGGTTGGCTTTGACTTGGCAACAGCATTGTCTCAACGTTTAAATAAGCCAGTACGGGTAATTAATGATGCAGATATGCAAGGCTTAGGCGCGATCGCTGGTAAAGGTGTAGAGTTAGTCATTACTTTGGGGACTGGGTTTGGTTCAGCTTTATTTGTTGATGGTAAACTTGTGCCAAATATGGAAATGGGACACCATCAGTTCCGCAAAAAACAGACTTATGAAGAACAACTAGGACGCGCGGCTTTACAAAAGCATGGCGAGAAAAAATGGAACAAGCGCTTAGAAAAAGCGATCGCGTCTTTGCAGCATTTGTTTAATTATGATTATCTTTATATCGGTGGCGGTGAAGCTGTGAAAATAAATTTACAACTACCACTGAATGTCAAACTTGTTCCCAATGTCACGGGTTTGTTAGGTGGAATTGCTTTATGGCGTGATTAGGAATTGTCAGAAATCAGAATTAATTTAACCTGAGTTAGACAGACTCAAATAACCCCTTCTCTAACGGTAGTAGGGGCAAACGGCCGTTTGCCCCTACTTTTTTATTGATGCCGACTTATTATTTATTAAACAGTCTGTGTAGAAGCCGCTTTTGAGTCTGCGGTTGATTTTAAGCGGGTAATGATGGCTTTACGAATGCGATCGCTTTTGCGTACTCCACCTGTCATTTCGTATTCTCGGCTGTCTTTGCCATACTTCAACACTACACCACTAACCAAGCGTTCGGAAGTTTCACGAATGGTCTTTTCAAGAGTTTCTATGTTTGCTTTTGCTGTGTCAAGGGCAGTTAGCATCATATTATACTGGTCAAGCTCATTGCGGAGTTGCCCTGTTAACTCAGTTAAATGATTTAAACTGACGGAATCACCAAAGTCAAGACTTGAATCAATTGATTTAAATCCGATTAATCTCTGTTCTGTTTTTTCTAGCACCGGAGAGCTTCTTTGTTTACGTGGCATCAATAAATACCCTTTACTAAACTTTATCTTTCTAAGGTGTCTCAATAAGGCAATTTATTGGTTCAGTAAAACTTACAAAATAAGATGTTTTTTGGAATAAGGTTTGATTACTAGCTCAGTAATTTTACGACAAAAAATAATAAATCGTTGAGAACAGACTTGTGTTGTGAACCAATAGACTTGTGTTGTGAATGAATCGATTTGTGTTGTGAACGAATAAACTTGTATTCTGAACAAATGGACTTGTGTTGTGAACCAATAAACTTCTGTTTTGAACCAATAGACTTGTGTTCTGAACAAATAAACTTCTGTTTTGAACAAATGGACTTGTGTTTTGAACGAATAGACTTGTGTTTTGAACTAATACCGATTTAAAAAAATGTTGGCAACAGATACCCCACCCTAACCCTCCCCTTTGAAAGGGGAGGGAACTAGATTTCCTGATTTCCCCCCTTTCTAAGGGGGGATTAAGGGGGGTAATTCGACTTGTGTATACCATAGCTCTGCAAAGAGTAGCTTGTGATTTTATTGCTTCTCAAAACGGCGATGTGTGGGTAACGCACTCTTTTTCTGTTTTTCTTGCAAACTGCTGGTTTGCTTCAAGACTGGAATACACTGGTTAATCATCCACATTAAAACCTCAATTGGTGAGTCTCCTTGCTGAAAGCGATTTTCGGCATTTACGCCAATTAATATTGTTTGCAGAATTAGCAAGAAAGTAATAGCTTTTTGACTTGCACTCTTACCAGGTTTTTTAGCTGACATCTGAATTGACCTTGTTTTTGCGTTTACAAGGTCAATTATTTTTTTGGGTATTTCCCCAGACATATCCCCCACGCAACGTCTATAATGCTTGTATCGTCAGCTTTTGCAGCTTGGGGAAGCTTTTTTGTTTGGGTAATTAAAAATTATTTCAGACTGATGTCAAGAAATATTCGTGAAAATGAATCAGCCTTAGAGAATGTACTCAGTCTGCTAGAAGCATTGCTGCAACTTTCAGAAAAGCAAGATTGTGAGTCAAAACTTCCACTTTGTGTTATCTGGAATGCTGATAAGCTGCGAATTACCGGATATAAAAGCGAACAGACAACAGGAAACAGAAGCAAAACAACTGAAGTTGGTACAAAGAAGGAATATTTACTCAATCAGATTAAAAATGCTGGGAAAAGTTTAAAGCTTCCCCGGAAAAAAGCAGAATCTAACCTTTCTCAAAAAGAAAGAGAATTACAAGAGCTTCAAAATGCACTTGACTTGTTCAAAGAATTGGGAGTGCGAGAAGACCAAAAAACTGCGAAAAATCAAGGTTATTGGAAATTTACCCTGACTTTAAAACATCAGACAGCGACGATAAAAGAGAATCTGGAGGTGGTTAAGCAGAAGTGGAAGGAATATCAAAAGGCGAATTTAAAAGAAACATTCCAGGAACAAACAACAGATAATAGCTTGGATTGGCAAGACATCTGCGGCGCTATGCTGGAAAAGCACAAGCGTCTCACCACAAATGAGTTACTGTTTGCTGATGATGAGATGAAATTTGAGCTAGAGGCAATTCATGTACCTTTAGCATTGGTGGAGCGTAACAAACCGAAGAAGTGCAGCGAGGATATTTCCGCAGAACAAGGTTCGCGGCTTTATGAACCGAGTTATGAAGAGAAGCAGCGATTTGAACATGAGGCTTTTTTAGAAAAAATTATCCGTGATGGTGTTGGTAAAACTCAAGGACACCTCATCGCTTTAATTGGGGAACCAGGTGCGGGAAAAACGACTCAGTTGCAAACTATAGCTTTTTGGATATTAAACAACAATCTGGGTTTACCTATTTGGATTTCTTTGGCAGACTTGCAAGGAAAGAGTGTAGAAAATTATCTGCTGCAAGATTGGCTGAAGAACGCTTTAGAAGTGGTGCGTGTAAAAGAAGAACAGGAAAACGCTTTCGCAGATTTATTCAAGAATAATCGTGTGTGGTTGTTGTTGGATGCAGCAGATGAAATGTCTTCACCCCAACCATTAACTGAGATTTCCCAGCAGTTGACGGGATGGGTGAAAAATGCGCGGGTTGTGCTGACTTGTCGGGTGAATGTTTGGGAAGCAAACGCCAACGCTTTAGAAAATTTTGAGACGTATCGGTTACTCAATTTTGAATATCCGCAACAAGTGCAAGAATTTATTGGGCGTTGGTTTCACAAGAAGGATGCAGACAAAGGGGAAAAATTATGCCAGGAATTAGATAAACCTGAACGTCAGCGCATCCAAGATTTAGTTAAAAATCCTTTGCGGTTAGCGCTGTTGTGTAGCACTTGGCAAGGTTCCGATAAAGGTTTACCGGAAACTAAAGCCGGACTTTATCAGCAGTTTGTGGAAGAGGTTTACAAGTGGAAAGAAAACCGCTTCCCTACCACCGAACAGCAGCAAGAGGAATTAAACGCTGCGTTGGGACGTTTGGCAAAACGGGCAATCGACCAAGAAACGTCACGGTTTCGGCTACGACATAAGTTAGTGCGTGAGGAATTAGGTGATGCAAAACAGCAAAATTCTTTATTTTGGTTAGCGTTAAAGTTGGGATGGCTAAATGAAGTTGGAGTGGCTGCGGAATCAGCAACGAAAGAGAAAGTTTACGCTTTTTACCATCCCACATTTGAGGAATATTTTGCAGCGTTGGCGGTTGATAATTGGCACGAGTTTCTGAATCATATTCCCGACAACCCCGCACTAGGCGTTTATCGCATTTTTGCCCCGCAGTGGAAAGAGGTGATTTTGCTGTGGTTGGGACGTGAGGATGTGGGGAAGGATAAGAAGGAAGAGTTTATTCAGGCGTTGATGGAATTTGATGATGGGTGCGGAGAATACAGAGCTATTGATAGAGTCAGAAGGGGATTTTACGAGTTTCGCGCTTATTTTCTTGCTGCTGCGGGGGTTGATGAGTGTAAAAATTCTTGCAACGCAGATGCTATTGTGGCGGAAATTGTTAAATGGCGCTTTGGTGAGTTTAAGGTTGAACAAAACAAGTGGGTGAGATTTCTTGAACCAATCTTAGAGGAAGGAAGGACAGCACTACCTCAGACAAATCGCATAAAAGCAATTGATGCTTTGGTAGAGTTAATCTTCAAACCACAACTGGATGATTCTACCAGAAAGCTAGTGGTAGAAAGCTTAGGGCAAATTGGCTCTGGCAACCAAAAAGCAATTGATATCTTGGTGAAGTTAATCGACAAACCACAACTAGATGATTCTACCCGATGGCAGGTGGCAGAAAGCTTAAGGGAAATTGACTGTGGCAACCAAAAAGCAATTGATACCTTGGTAGAGTTAATTGGCAAACCACAACTGTATGATGATACCCAATGGCTATCGGCAGAAAGCTTAGGCAAGATTGGCTCTGACAACCAAAAAGCGATTGATGCTTTGGTAGAGTTAATGAGTAAACCACAGATGGATAATTATACCCGATTGCAAGCGGTATTTAGCTTAGAGAAAATAGGCTCTGGCAACCAAAAAGCGATTGATGCTTTGGTAAAGTTAATCGGCAAACCACAACTGCATGATTCTACTATAAGCCTAGCTGCATATAGCTTAAGCCAAATTGATCCAGGCAACCAAAAAGCAATTGATATCTTGGTGGAGTTAATCGGCAAACCAGAACTGAATGATGATAACCGAAGGCTCGCGGCATCTAGCTTAAGAAAAATTGGGTATGGCCACCAAAAAGCGATTGATACTTTGATGGAGTTAATCGGCAAACCACAACTGAAAAACTATAAGCGAGGGCCAGTGGAATAGAGCTTAGGCCAATTTGG
>NZ_DF978439.1:0-2852 GCF_002897135.1 Nostoc cycadae WK-1
TTATCATTTTTTTAGTGAAATGGTATAACGGAGGAATTTATCCCAGAGTTATTACGTACAAAAATTTTAGTAATTCCGTGTAAAAAAGCCATAAGTATATTCAATGCTGAGTTTATTATTCCCAAACTCAGCAGAAAGTAAAAACAAATTTTCTACTTTTACTTCCACTCACCTTGTAAAGTAAAGCCCGCCCAATAATAAGGTGAAGAATAATTCTCATCTCGCCATAATTCTACCCTCGCCTCTCTCAATGCTGCCGCGGGTGTCATTCCCTGTTTCAAGATTTTGGTATAAAATGTCCTCATTAATTTTGATGTCGCTTCATCATCCACATTCCATAAACTGACTAACACACGAGGACTACCAGCATACATAAATCCTCTAGCTAATCCGACTAATCCTTCGCCTTTAATTTCTTTACTTAAGCCAGTTTCACAAGCACTGAGAACAATTAATTCTGCTGGAAGTTTGAGATTGAAAATATCTTGTAGACGCAAAAAGCCATTTTGTAACCTTCCTTGTTGATCAAATAGTGATAGAACTACGCCAGATAAAGCTGGGTTTTCGGTATCTAAAATGCCGTGGGTGGCAAAATGTATGATGCGGTATTCACTAAGTTGAGAACTAGTAACAAAAGCACGGTTAGCAGCAAAATCTAATGCTTGCAGAGTTTGAGATTTAGGCACTAAAGCTAAAATGTTCTCTGCTTCTTGGCGAGTAAAAGATAAACGCTCAAAAGAGAAATTGGGATTGATCTGGGGAATAATTTGCTTGGGTATGGGCTGATGGATAATTCTAGTCAGGCGATCGTCATCATTGCTAAATACAGCATCTGCTATCACCGCTAAGGCTTTGGGAGGAATTTTGCGTTCTTTGTGTTCGCGCCTGATGACAGCTAGAGTAGAAGCTGATGGTACATAAAGAATTTCGTTTGTTTCTAGCAGAGGCTTGAAGTTCTTACCTGATGTTCCGGGTTGAGGTAGGGCAGAAAATGGCAGATATTGTAAAGCACCATCACCGACAATCACCAAGCGTTTGTTTTTGATTTTTTCTGCGATCGGTTTTAACAGCGTTTGATTGAGTTTTTCCAGTACTTCGTAACTGCTAAAAGTACCTAACCCAGAGCTTGCATCTATTTTGGTGTTGGCACTGAGGCGGTAGTAACGTATTTTCAATAAATAATTAAATTGCTTAACAACTTTTTCGATATCTGCACGTTTAGGTAATTCATAGCTGCTAATACTAGTTTTACTAACCATCCACAAATAGCTGCGTTCTTCACCAAGGGCGTATTCTAACAAAAGAGTATCGTCATCTAATACTTGCTGTTGAATTTCTTTGAGAGAAAGAGGTTGAGGTTGAGTTAGTGCAGCATATTTGGGACTGGTTAATCTGATTTGCGCCTGTACATCTTGATAGTCTTTGAGAAGTGCGGCCAGTTCATTTTCTAGAACTTGCGCTTGTGCTGGGGTGTATTGACCGCTGGTATAAAGTTCTAAACGCCGTTTCTCGGTTGCATCCAACCGCTGTTGCAATTTTTGTTCGGCTTCTAGTAGTTTTGGCTCTACACCTTGGCGAATATCAGCATTAGCTTCTGTGAGTAGTTCTAACAAACTGCGAGAACGATATTTTTCACTGGTTTGTAGAGCCAAACCATCGTAACCTTGATTTGGATATTGCTTGTGCAACTGCATTAATAAATCGTTGCAAAACTGGTAAATAGTTTGCTGCGAGGCAAAATAAGAGGTACGCAGTTGCTCGTTAGTAATCTTCGTACGTAAATTTTCGATGAGCTTGATAGCTGCTTCAATTTGAATTAGAGATTGTTTGAGGTTGCCTTGATCACGTTCTAAATAGGCAATGTTATAGAGAGTAATAGCTTCTCCAGCTTGATCCCTCATTTGTCTTCTTAGGGGCAAAGACTGATTGTAGTAAACTAGTGCTTGCTGTTTCTGTCCCAATGCAGAGTAGACACCGCCAATGTTGTTGAGGCTAGTTGCAACACCTGCTTTATCTCTCACTTGTTGGGATAAAGATAGGGATTGGTTGTAGTATTTGAGTGCCTGTTGTTTGTCTCCTAATGAGTCATAAACACGGCCGATGTTATTGAGAGTGACGGCTTCTCCTGTTTTATCTCCTACTTGCCGTCTTAAGGGCATTGACTGGTTATAGTATTTGAGTGCCTGTTGTTTGTCTCCTAATGAGTCGTAGACACGGCCGATGTTATTGAGAGTGACGGCTTCTCCTGTTTTATCGCCAATTTGTTGCCGCAAGGGTAGACACTGGTTGTAGTATTTGAGTGCCTGCTGTTTGTCTCCCAAAGCATTGTAGACACCGCCAATGTTGTTGAGAGTCGTTGCTTCCCCAACTTTATCGCCTACTTGTTTTGAGAGGGTTAGAGATTGGTTATAAAATGCTAAAGCCTGTTGTTTGTCTCCTAAGCCATCGTAGACACTACCAATGTTATTGAGAGTGGCAGCTTCTCCCGTTTTATCCCCAACTTGTCGTCTTAATGGTAGGGACTGGTTATAGTATTTTAGTGCCTGCTGTTTGTCTGCTAGAGAGTCGTAGACACGGCCGATATTATTGAGAGTAACGGCTTGCCCGGCTTTATCACCCACTTGTCGTGATAAGACTAGAGATTGATTATAAAATGCTAGAGCCTGTTGTTTATCTCCCAATGCGTCGTAGATACCACCAATATTGTTGAGAGTGATGGCTTCTCCGGTTTTATCTCCTACTTGTCGCCTCAAGGGTAGAGATTGATTGTAGTACGACAAAGCTTGTTGTTTGTCTCCCAAGGCATCGTAAACACCACCAATATTATTGAGAGTTACTGCTTGCCCAGCTTT
>NZ_DF978439.1:3050-6077 GCF_002897135.1 Nostoc cycadae WK-1
GTGATAAGGGTAGGGATTTGTTGTAGTATACCAGCGCTTGCTGTTTGTCTCCCAAGGCATCATAGACACCACCAATGTTGTTGAGAGTTACTGCTTGTCCAGCTATATCTCCTACTTGCTCTCTGAGGGGCAAAGATTGGGTGAAGAATACCAGTGCTTGCTGTTTGTTACCTAGGGCATCATAAATAAAGCCAAGTTCGTTGAGTGTGATGGCTTGTTGTTTAGCATCGCCAATTTTTTGCCAGAGCTTGAAGGCGGTTTCAAATTTGGCGATCGCCTGTTTGAGGGATGTGGCTGTACCTCGTTCTAGTAACTCTTCGCCTTCTTGAAATATTTTCTCTGCGGTAGAACGGTTGACTTCTGGTGAATTTTTTTGTTGTTTTTGGGTAAAATTTAGGTTAATTTCTGGTGAATTTTTTTGTGGTTTTTGCTCAATATTAGGTGCATATTGCCCTGCTATTGCACCTAATTCAGCAAACACTATCATGCTAACTAAGAGAAGAGAAATATTAGTTGGGCAGGGCGCTAAAAAATTTTTTGGCTTTTGATAACGTTCGATTCTCTTAGCCATAAGAGCATTTTTTTTAAAAGAATTTATAACTGATTCACTATACTTTTAAGTGCTGTAAAGCCGTAATTTTTTAATAAAAAAAACCAAGTTACAAAAATATTGTGTGATTTATGATGGTGTAATTTATGAATAGTTAACTTTTGCCTTTAATTAAATAGGACTTACGTTAAGTGTCATAAATCTTTAGTTAAAACAGTCAATAGTCAATAGTCTAAAAATCATACTTTTTGACAATTGACTTTCGACAATTGTCAAGCACTACCTGAGTTTTAGTGTGCCAGTTGCGTAAGTACTATTAAAAATCTAGACTATACTATCATTCATCTATCAAGATTATTGGTATCAAGGATCACTTCCATTCACCTTGTAAAATAAAAGCAGCCCAATAATAAGGTCTAGAATAATCTTGCTCTTGCCACAGTTCCAACTGGGCAGAGCGCAGGGCTACCGCAGGTGTCAATTTTTGTTTGAGGATTTTGGTGTAAAATTTCTGCATCAATTCTGATGTGGCTTCATCATCCACATTCCATAAACTGACTAACACACGAGGGCTACCTGCATACATAAAGCCCCTTGTCAAGCCGACTAATCCTTCGCCCTTGATTTCTTTGCTTAAGCCAGTTTGACAAGCACTGAGAACAATTAACTCGGCGGGAAGTTTGAGGTTGAAGATATCTTGTAAACGCAAAAAGCCATTTTCTAGTTTGCCTTTTTCATCAAACAGTGATAGCACTATGCCAGATGATGTAGGGTTTTCGGTATCAAAAATGCCGTGGGTGGCAA
Organism: Nostoc cycadae WK-1; assembly: GCF_002897135.1. Taxonomy (NCBI): domain Bacteria; kingdom Bacillati; phylum Cyanobacteriota; class Cyanophyceae; order Nostocales; family Nostocaceae; genus Nostoc; species Nostoc cycadae. The sequence continues at coordinate 4,405 of NZ_DF978439.1, forward strand.
GGTGGATAATGCGGTAGTCACTCAGTTGGGGACTGGTGACAAAGGCGCGGTTAGCGGCAAAATCTAATGCTTGCAGAGTTTGAGGTTTGGGAATTAAAGCTAAAATTGCTTCGGCTTCTTGGCGGGTGAAGGGTAAACGGTCAAAAGAGAACTTGGAATTAGTTGCGGGGGGGACGTTTTGCATGACAATGGATTTAAGGCGATCGTCATCTTTGCTAAAAACTGGGTCTGCTAGGATTGCCAAAGTTTTCGGTGCAATTTTACGGTTTTTGTGTTCGCGCCTGATGATGGCTAAGGTAGAAGCTGAGGGTAAGCTGATAATTTCGTGTTTGGCTATGAGAGGTTGAATTTTTTTACCTACAGTTTCAGGTTGGGGTAGGGCAGCGAATGGTAGATATTGCAAAGCACCATCACCAACAACTAACAAGCGTTTATTACCTAACTTATCAGCCACTGGTTGCAATAAGATTTGACTAAGTTTTGCTACCACATCAGAACTGCGAAAAGCACCTAAACCAGATTCTGCACCGATTTCTCTGTCGTTACTTAAACTGTAAGAACGAATTTTTAACAGATAGTTAAACTGCTTAACTAGAGTTTCGATATCTGCGCGTTTGGGTAGTTCATAGCTGCTGATGCTGGTTTTGCTGACTAACCACAAATAGCTACGTTCTTCACCCAGGGAGTATTGCAACAACAAAGTATCGTCATCGAGGATTTGTTGCTGAATTTCTGGAACGGAGGGTATTTGAGGTTGAGTTAAGGCGGCGTAGCGGGGGCTAGTAAACCTAATTTTGGCTTGGATGTCTTGATAGTCTTTGATGAGGGAAGCAAATTCGGTTTCTATGGCTTGTGCTTGTTCTGGGGTGTATTTACTACTGTTATAAAGTTCTAAACGGCGTTTTTCAGTTGCATCAAGTCGCTGTTGTAAATTGCGTTCTGCTGCTAATAGTTTTAGTTCTACACCTTGGCGAATATCGGCGTTTGCTTCTGTTAGTAAGTCTATTAAACTGCGGGCGCGAGATTTTTCGCTGGCTTGCCAACCCTTAGCATCGTAGCCTTGGGTTGGGTTTTGTTTGTGCAGTTGCATGAGTAAGTCAATGTAAAACTGGTAAACGTTTTGCTGAGAAGCGAAGTAGGAAGTACGTAGGTGTTCGTTGGTGATTTTGGTGCGTAAGTTTTCAATGAGTGCGATCGCTGCTTCTATTTGGGCGAGGGCTTGTTTGAGATTTCCTCTGTTGCGTTTTAAGGAAGCGATATTGCTAAGAGTTACGGACTCTCCCTCTTTATCACCGACTTGCCTTCTTAGGGGTAGAGACTGGTTGTAATAATTCAATGCCTGCTGTTTTTCTCCTAAATCATCGTAGACACTGCCGATGTTGTTGAGGGTGACGGCTTCCTGTCTTTTATCACCGACTTGCTGTGATAGGGGTAGAGACTGGTTGTAATAATTCAATGCCTGCTGTTTGTTTCCCAATGCGTCGTAGACCCGACCGATATTGTTGAGAGTGACGGCTTTCTGTCTTTTATCACCGACTTGCTGTGATAGGGGTAGAGACTGGTTGTAATAATTCAATGCCTGCTGTTTGTCTCCCAATGCGTCGTAGACACCGCCGATATTGTTGAGAGTGGCGGCTTTCCCTGTTTTATCACCGACTTGCTGTGATAGGGGT
>NZ_DF978439.1:8720-24866 GCF_002897135.1 Nostoc cycadae WK-1
GCTGTTTATCTCCCAAATCGTCGTAGACAGCGCCAATGTTGTTGAGGGTAGTGGCTTCTTGAGCTTTATCGCCGACTTGCCGAAATAGGGGTAGGGACTGGTTTAAAAATTGCAGCGCCTGCTGTTTGTCTCCCAAATATGAGTAAACAGTGCTGATGTTGTTGAGGGTGACAGCTTCCCTAACTTTATCCCCGACTTGCCGAAATAGGGGTAAAGACTGGTTGTAAAATTTTAGCGCCTGCTGTTTGTCTCCTAAATCGTCGTAGACAGCGCCAATGTTGTTGAGGGTAACAGCTTCCCCAACTTTATTCCCGACTTGCCAAAATAGGGGTAAGGACTGGTTGTAAAATTGCAGCGCCTGCTGTTTTTCTCCTAGTACGGAGTAAATAACACCAAGATAGCCCAGAGTGACAGCTTGCTCTCTCACTGCGCCCACTTTCTGCCATAGCTGCAAGGCAATTTTAAATTTTGCGATCGCTTGTTTGAAGGATTCGGCTGTTCCTTGTTGATAAAGTTCCACACCTTCTTGAAAAACACATTCTGCCGCAGTGCGATTTGCATCTTGTGTCTCTAACTGCGGCTGTTGGGCAATCTTTACTACATAATGCCTAGCCGTAGCTGTATCTGATTTGGCAAATATCATCATACTAACCAAGAGAATAAAACTGCGACTGGTAAATGCTGCTAAAAGTTGTTTTGGCTTTTGGTGAGGTGCGATTTTCTTGGGCATAGCAGCATTTTTACACAGGTCGTTGTATGTTTTTTAATATACTTCTATGTGCTGTGATGTTTTGTGATTTTAATGAAAGTTTTTTCTTTAACCTAGAGGCGTAAAGATACCCGACTTCTCAAAGAAGTCGGGTATCTTTCAATCAACGAATAATTGAGAATTGTCAAGCAAAAACAAGGTTTTTTTTACAGGCAATGCCATTTTAATGTTGCGTTGTAAATTCTATAAAACTGAATCAAGTAGATTTTAATTAGAGGATGTTTAGAAAGTATTGTTGTAAACATCAAAATCTTAAAAACCTAACCCCCCTGCCCCCCTTCCCTACGAGGGAAGGGGGGTTTTAAAGCCTCTCTCCTTGAAGGGGAGAGATTTGGAGAGGGGTTTTATATATGTCAAATACAAATTTAATTAACAAAATGCGATATTGCTTTCTCATTTAGCCAAAACGTTTACTCAAAATGCCATATTGCTTTTTCATTTTGGTGTTTTCCGCAAGCAAAATCTCATAATGCTTGCTCAATATCTCAAAATGCTTACTCATTTCAGTAAATCGCGTACTCATTTTGGTGTTTTCCGCAAGCAAAATTTCATGATGCTTGCTCAATATTTCAAAATGCTTTCTCATTTCAGTAAATCGCGTACTTATGAAAAATATTGCAGTGTAGCAAAAGTGATTACAGATTTGCCGGAATTTTCTCAGGCTGAAGAGTACGGATATTATTTAAGGTAAAGAATATTTACCGTACCGTATGCAAAGGTATATATTATGGCTCGAAAAAAAAGAAGCTCTAAGGTTTTAGAAAAAGCAGAACGTCGCGCATCTGGCATAAATTCAATAGATGCTTATTTAGATTTAGGCAATGGACTTTCTTTACCTGCCTACTCAAATCTGATAGAAAAAATGCGTACAAGAGAAAATTTATACAACTCTGCTCTTTCCAGTCTAGATAAGTTATATCGAGAAATGCTAGAAACTGAGGGCGAGTTGGCAGACATGACAGAACACATGCTGGTAGGAGTTGCGGCTCGATTTGGCAAAAGCAGTGCAGAATACGGTATGGCGGGGGGAGTTCCAAAAAACCAGCGCAACAAAAAACGGCGCGGCGAATCATCAAATTCTAGTTCTGAGCAACCGTTGATTGTTGCTAATGTCAACAATCAAAATGGTAATAAAACAACGGTAACGAGTTAGAGAAATTTAATCAAGAAAAAAATGGCGATCGCTCGTTCCGGCAAAAAGGGTGCGATCGCCTTTCGGGGTTTAAATGTGTTGCCTCATTTTAGAAAACTGGTAGAATCTAACATTTTTAAGTCAATTCTTGACCAATTCAGTAAACTGACGTATATATAAACTCTCGTTATCTCACTCAGGAACATTATCTGCCTGGACATCGTGATGTACATTTAAATATGGCGGACATATTGAACTGTTCATGACATCCATTCTGCTAAATAATCGCTATCAAGTTATCCAGGTACTCGGTGCTGGTGGATTTGGGGAAACTTTTTTGGCAGAAGATACTCACATGCCTTCTCGCCGTCGCTGTGTCATCAAGCAACTCAAGCCAATCGCTAATGATCCTCAAACCTACGAATTGATTCAGCAACGTTTTGAAAGAGAAGCAGCAACTTTAGAGTATTTGGGAGAAAGTAGTGACCAAATTCCCAGACTCCACGCTTATTTTTCAGAGAATGGATTATTTTATTTGGTGCAAGAATGGATTCACGGTGAAACGTTAACTCATCTTGTGGAAACTAGAGGATGCCAAAGTGAAGCTACAGTTAGAGAAATTCTCTTGAGTCTGCTATCAATATTAGATTATGTACATAGCAAGGGCATAATTCACCGCGATATCAAACCAGATAATATTATTCTGCGCTCTGTTGATAGTCAGCCTGTCTTGATTGATTTCGGTGCAGTCAAAGAAACGATTCGCACAGTGATGAGTAAACCTGGATATCCGACTCAATCTATGGTGATTGGTACGCCGGGATATATGCCTAGTGAACAAGCAATTGGACGACCAATTTACGCTACAGATATTTATAGTTTAGGCTTAACAGCTATTTATTTATTGACTGGCAAACAGCCTTCAGAATTACCTACTCATCAACAAACTGGGGAGATTCTCTGGCAGAATGAAGCACCGCCTGTTTCGCCACAACTAGCGACAGTGCTAAATCAGGCTATTAAACCTCAAGCGAGCGATCGCTACAGCACTGCTAGTAAAATGCTTTATGCTTTAAACTCTACAACTAATCTTCCTCAATCCCCTACGATCAATTTTCGGCCAACTGAAGCGGCATCAACGCAGCAAACTCAGGCTGTTTCTCCCCCGCCCAGCATTCCACCACGAAATCCCCAAAAACCTATATGGATATTTGGTGGGTTAATTGTGGCTGGTTTAATTGCTGGAATTGGAATTTCTCGCTTGACTCGTCCGCAACCATCCGAAGTACCAATTGTTACAAACTCCGAGTCTCCAGCAGATCCTACCCCATCTTTAGCAGGTAATGAGCAACCTGCTTCTCCACCGATAGCACCTCCGGGGACACCTAGCACACCCCCACAGCAGCCAGGAATTTCTGCTCCTTTATCCGCTAACAATGACGCTACAGATTCTAACTCTGCAAATAAATCTCCAGTAATTACCGATGACCAGCCTGTAATTACAGATACAGATAATTCAACAACCAGATCAGAGGCTCAACCTACTGTCATTCCTACAAGAGAAGCACCTGTAATACAACCAGACAAGCCAGATAACAAAAAAAAAGTAAGTACAACAAGCGGCCTCAGCGTTCCCGCATTTCCTACAGGTACAAACAGAAGCACCGTAGAAGCCACTCTCGGAAGAAAAAGTAGAGATTCAAGGGGTTTGTGGGGTAATACTCGCGCTGTTACTTATAAAGTTGTTCCCAATCAAATCGACTTGGGCTATCTCTTTGACCGTAATTCTGGAAGGTTAGTGCAAACTGAGGCTGCTTTTAATCAATCAGTCAATCCAGAAGTAATGCAAAATACGTTAAGAGGAATGCTCAACGGTCAAGTCACTCCCGAAATTCAGCAAGGACTAAAACAAATTCAACAGCGTCAGAAAGATGATTTTAGTATGGATCTAGGTTCTGTCAAAGTACAAATTGTCCGCCAAAATTGTGATTTTATTTATATAAGTATTTGGGAAGGCAATTTACATCCGATTGGCAACCCATCGGCGGCGAAACAGTGTTCGTAAAGTCTGAAGTCTGAAATGAAAAAACCTAGAGGTGATGATTTTTAACTCAAAACTCCCGACTCAGTACTAAAACGGATAAACTGGCAATGTAAAGTGGAACCATGCGCCACCGTTGGGGCTGGAATCTACCCAAATCTGGCCGTAATGCGATCGCACAATCCGCTGGCATAAACAAAGACCAATACCATATCCGTCTGTACTTTGATCTCTTTGCAGGCGGAAGTGATTTTCAAAAATCAGATCACGACTTTCGATGGGAATACCAGGGCCAGTGTCGCCGACACTAAACTGAACTTTTTGGGTAGTGCGGTGCAATCCAGCAACAGTAATTTTACCACTATAAGGTGTATATTTAATTGCATTATCTAAGAGGTTCACCAATACTTGGCGGATGCGTTCTGGATCAGCATAGACGCAGGGTAGATCTGAGGGTATATCTGTTTCTAGTGTTTGGGATTTAGCTGTGTAGCGATCGCGCAATTCCTCTAACACCTCTAAACAGAGTTGTCCTAGTTCTATTTTTTGAGGTATAATCGGCAACTCTTTATCGTTACCTCTACCTACCTGTAATAGATCGGCAATTAACCGATCAATAATCTTGGCTTGAGTCCGAGCTTGTTTTAACAAATGCGCGGCCATTGCTGGTTTCAAGCGCTGAAATCCGCCTGCTTCTATATTGTAATTAGCTTGAAGGGTTTCAATAGCGATCGCCGCAGCGGTTAAAGGATTCCGCAGGTCGTGAGCCAACATCGCTATTACTCGGTCTTTGAATTGTAGCTGTTCTTGCAGTCTTTCTTTTTCTTGTTTCAAATGAAAAATTTCATCTGAGAGCTTGATTAGTTCGGCGGAAACTGCAACCGAATTAATTGTAGATTTGGGTGGTGACACTCGACCATTGTCATCTAGACGTTCTTGCAAATCTTCTTGCAATTTTAAATAAGCATCTACAGCAGTTTGCCAGCGCGGCCACCAGTTTTTTAATTGGGCAATAATATTACTTCCAGCAAGAACTTGCTTGGGTTCTGGGTGGATTTTGATTAATGCTGGCGTAGCTACTAACTTAAAATGTTCTGCGAGATAAGGTTGTTGCCCGACATCAATAATTTGAACCTCAAAGTTATATTCTGCCTGCAATTCTTTTAAGTAAGCACGTATTCGCTGTACTTGTTGTCGAGACTGGGGTCTGCCATCGACAAACAGCAATAACTGGAGAGGAGCCTCAAAATAAGTAGGCTGATCCTGGGAAACTTGCATGTAATCGTGTTTCAGCACTGGTAACAACCTGGCGACGCTTTGCAGAAGATAAAATGGACTAACAGTTGTCGATGGTCGTTGTTCTTATCAATTTAATATCTATTTTAGATTTTTCATACTCCTATCTGCTCTGGGTTTTTGATGTAAGATACATCTTTTTTAACCTTTTGCTTGCTTTTTAGCTAACTTGCTACTTAAGCAACAATTTACTTCTAAGTATAAGTGCTTATCTAAGTCCGACCACAATGTAGCATCAGGGTTAACTGATGAAAACTTTTATACTTAAAAAGCCAGTTGATGCAGTAATAGGTTAACTGAGCTACTTTTACTCAATCGGCTCTCAATGAACTAGATGCTAATACTCAGCCTTTTAACTGAGAATGATTAACTCTCCCAGTCAAATTATGAAATCTGTGCTTAACTATCAGCCGGTGGGTATAGGTCTCAAGCCGATTTTTTCAGAACAGCTTCCCCGTCACTTAAGCAGTTTACTCAGCTACAGTCACAAATGTACTGCTTTTTGTCAACTTTTAGTAAGGATTTAGGCAAAATTTCTGAATACAAAGTTAATCGCGCTCTCAATAATATGAATGGGTATAAATTTGGCAACCTACTAATTGTTGTTTGTGAATGCCAATGAGATTTATTCTCTTGTTAACCCTTATATAACTTTTTCATCCTTCTCAAGACTGTGACAGTTTTTGAGAGTATGGGAAATTGATTTAGTGAGCAGCACCGCAAAACATCAAAATTTGTGACAACAGCATTTTCTCCACTTCTACTATCAAGTTTTTGTCTGCAATGCAAAAACAGTCATAGCCAAATACTTACTATTTTGATAACTGCGATCGCATTACCAAAAGCAGCATTTTTTACTTTTACAAATGCTCAGAGTTTATTGATAGTAGAGTTAAGGGCTTCTTTCCTTATATTCTCTTGATAGAACTTGAGGAAATGGCTACCAGACTTAACAGCTTTACTGAAATAATCGATTCTCAAAAAACGCAAGTTTATACCCAGTTTTTGGTATGATCCAACACTGGCATTTTTTGCTTTTTTCTATGTTTCAGCCTAACAAACTTGACTGAATGTTGTCCAGAATCAATGTAAAACTGAATTTGCTAGAGTTAGCTTTTTGTTTTTTAGATATTCCTAAGTGATGATGTATTTCTCAGTTTAGCACTGTGCAGCAGTGATGGAAACTAATTTTATTTGGCGTATGTAGGACAAGATTACAATCTTGCAGATGAATCAAATAAATTTCACTAGCCATCATGAAATTCATATTTGAAATTAGTAATTGAGAGTTTTATCATTAGTGACTCTTTCTTCTATGTAAAAAAGTTATCTAATCGTGCAATGTGACATCAGCAAAACCACAATAGCAGTCCGATTTAATTTTTGAACAAATCTCAGTAAAGGCGTAGGCTTCACCTTCTCTCAGAGTACAGACGTTCGCCTCTAACTTTAGTAATCCATATCAATAATACCAATTCTCTAAAATGAGGCAACACATTCAAACCCCAAAAACCATGCCATATCTGACTTTCTTAATTACGAATTGATATAACCCACCTGCGTGTAAAAGTTGTGACTAACCCCTTCGAGGTAGGGAACAGTAACTTTCGTGATTTAAAAAAGTTTTTTGCCTGTTCCCTCCTGGCACAAAACCCCTTGAATCTAAATCCTGCTAGTACGCTATCGCAAACGCTCAAAACTAGTCTGTTCCCTGTTCCCTTTTAATCAGAGTTTCTAGCAAAATTGTTTATTTACGTGTCTGATTACGAAACTTAGAGGATTATTTGCTAGTCATCCGTTATAGTTTTGCTTGGGATGGACGGTTATCTAGCTGTTACATCTAACCCTTCTTAGCCAACTATAATTCAGCAGATCACAGACACAAAAATGAAACATCAAGGTTTTCATTTTTCTTCCGTAAAAAATATTTATTTTCTTTCTGGAAGAAACCTTAAATTTAATTTATCCTTAAAAGCCGGGCTGACAGCTTTGTTAGTAGCTGCAACTGGTTCTACATTATTGGTGGGTACAGCAAATGGTGGCGCTTCGCCCAGTGTTATGGCGCAAGCACCAGCAACGGCAAAGGTAATTTATGTCAACCCAACAACTGGTCAAAACAATACAGGTGCGGGTGCAACAGCAGCAGCACCTTACAAAACAATTAGCTTCGCTCTGACTCAAGCTCAACCAAGTACAGTTATTCGGCTTGCGCCTGGAACTTATAATCAAGAGGCTGGGGAAACATTTCCGCTGTTGCTCAAATCAGGAGTGACAATTCAGGGTGATGAACCAAGCAAAGGTCAAGGCGTAATTATTACTGGTGCAGGTTTTTACACTAGCCGGACTTTTGCCAGACAAGAAATCACCATCTTGGCTGATAATGATAGTGCGATCGCAGGTGTCACTGTGATTAACCCAACTCAACGTGGTACAGGTATTTGGGTAGAATCTACTAATCCCACTATCCAAAACAACACTTTTACCAACAATGGTAGAGAAGGTATATTTGTCACTGGTACAGGAAATCCGACCATCGAAGGCAATATCTTTGTCCAAAACAAAGGTAATGGGATTTCCCTGGCTAAAGCGTCTCAAGGCATAGTCAGAAATAACTTATTTCAGGATACAGGTTTTGGTTTGGCGATCGGTGGTACTTCCACAACTTTAGTTGAAGGAAACCAAATCATCCAAAACCAAGACGGGTTGTTTATTTCCGACTCCGCTAAACCTGTACTCCGCAAGAATGTCATTCAAAATAATAAGCGAGATGGGGTAGTCGCCATTACCACAGCGGAACCTAACCTGGGTACTAATGAAAATCTCGGTGGTAATCTCATTCGCGGTAATACTCGTTATGACGTAAACAACGCCACTAAAACTAGTACCATCGTGGCTGTTGGTAATGATGTTGATCAGAAAAAAATCTTTGGGAAAGTAGATTTTGTTGCAGCTACAGTTGAACCACCAGCCGGCGGTGCTGTGGCCTTTAAAGATGTACCCAGCAATTTTTGGGCAAAAAGCTATATTGAAGCTTTAGCCTCACAAAATATTATTGCGGGATTTCCTGATGGTACATTTAAACCCAATGAACCTGTAACTCGCGCCCAGTTTGCCACAATTATCACTAAAGCTTTAAATCCATCAGCTAAACGTAGCGCTATCAACTTTCAAGACGTTCCTAGCAATTTTTGGGCTTTTGCTGCCATAAAATCTGCTTATCAAAGCCAATTTGTCTCCGGCTATCCCGATGGAAGTTTTAAACCACAGCAACAAATTCCCAGAGTGCAAGCACTAGTTGCGTTAGCCAATGGTTTAGGCTTAACTGCCAATAATCAAAATATTATTGGATTCTATAATGATGCGGCGCAAATTCCTAACTATGCAGTTGGCCCAGTTGCGGCGGCTACTTCACGCCAATTAGTGATTAACTATCCCACAGTTAAACAGCTTGATCCTAATCGCCAAGCAACTAGAGCCGAAGTCGCGGCTTTTGTTTACCAAGCACTAGTTAACGCTGGACGCGCTCAACCAATTAACTCACCTTATTTGGTAACAGTTCAGTAAAATTTTCTATTGAAACTGGGTGTAAGGGTATGGGGTGTAAGGGTTTTGCATAAGTACACCCCTATGCCCCTACACTCTTTCACCCTTTTATTGCGTAAGTCATAAATAAAAATTGCAATTTTTATTACTACATTATTAACAGTAATAATTCCTAAAGTATTATTTTAATTAAGTGAGTTATACAACAAGCAGTGTACGTTTAGTAAACTAATTTACATATTATTATTTGTTTTTATAAGTAGTAGATATCCTAAATTATTAAGTAATGAAAATTGTTACCTGACGATGGAAATTGTTGGGAACTCATAGTAAAAAAGTGTAGTCGATGCAAACAAGCCAAATATGATACCAATTCAGAAAAATTAGGTTTTTGGTATCACCACAGATAAATGGAACTCTAAAATTAAATTGACATTCTTCTGCGGAGACAGCAGATATGAGACTAGAAGTAAAATTCATAGTCTTTAATTACTGTTTTTAGATTTGAAGATGATGTCTGATAAGTATTGCAATTCAAGCAATACAGTTATTTATACTGCTCATAAATAGTAGTTTGTGAGTACTCGTAAAAGTATTTTTGTAAATACTTGTGGTAAGTTTTTTGTGGCATTTTTTTTTAGAATTTACCATCAATTTTGTATTGCTATATTTCAGAAACTAAAGATAATAATTGCAGATTTTATTAGAAATATTTTCCGAAATATGCAATATCAAATTTGGATCTAAATAATGTCTAATCACTCAATTTAGGTGAGTTATGAACAATCAAAATATCAGGAAAACATCTATCAACTTTGTGAAAGCTTTTTTTGCAGGTGCAGTACTAATTACAGCTTCTGTTGGCCCTGCTTTTGCTGCTGACAAAGTTGAGATTCTGGGTGCAGGATATGGTGGTAACGGTTGTCCTGAAGGTTCTGCTAGTGTCAACGTGAGTCCTGATGGTCAAGAGTTAAGTATTCTCTTTGATCAGTTTATTGCTTTAGGAAATAAATCATCAGAAAGGCGTAAAAGTTGTAACTTGAGCATTCCCATTAAAGTGCCTCAAGGATTCCAAATTTCTCTTTATGATGCTGATTACCGTGGCTATGTCGCTCCTAGCACAACTGGGAGACTTAGAGCCGAATACTTTTTTGCTGGTCAACGTGGCCCTGTTTTCTCTCGGACATTCCGTGGCGAAACTGACTACAACGTTCGAGATCAGTTAGTGACTGTTGCTGATGTGTGGTCAAGCTGTGGCGATAGTGTAAATATGCGTGTCAATGCAGCTATGACTGCGAATGGAGCAGGTATGGCAACTGTTGACTCCTTTGACCTAGCTCACCGCGGATTAGTGTATCACATCAAATATCGCCGATGTCGTTAGATGGCTGGAAAACGAGGAGCTAATCAACTTTAAACTTCAATAGTACTGGTTAAAACTGCGATCGTACTCTTAGAGGATGTTTTCAAAATCTTCTGAACTGTAGCAAAAAGTTTTAGATCCTCTTTCACCCCCACACCCAGTCTCAACAGACAATCCTTGTGCGTAAGTTCTGAGTATAAAAGCGCCAAGACTAACAAATTGCTAGTCTTGGCGCTTTCGATTTTGTAGTTTTTCTTAAATCCAGGGTCTTTATGCCTTATTTGACCCTATCTATATATTATGTGTTTATCTTCAGGATCTTTATATTGGCTGACCCCGTTTGAACAATTTCTAGTTTCTCAAAAATTTTGAGTTTTTCTAATTTCCTCATATTTTTTTTATATTTTCTTTCTTTGTATTGCATGTTATCTCCAAAGGTCAAGAAAAGTTAAAAACGTATAGATATATAAATTTATCTGCACAGCTTACCACGGTAGCTATAACCCTAAACAAACACCAAATACAGGGGCTATTTAGGTAGTTGAGGACGTTTTTCCCAGCGCCACAAAAAAGCCATCAAAGCTACTATTCCTAGTTGCAATGCCAAATTAGGTAAAGCGCTGTCAAGTTCTCTACCAGCAAGGACGCGAAAAAAGAAGACAAATGCGCCAATAAAACCAGAAGCACCCACACCAATGTAGATAAATTGCCGCAAGCCGCGATAAGGAGTTGCTACTTCTGCTTTTAAACGGGCATATTGTTCTGGATTAAGGCGGGTTTTGGGATTTGGTTCTACCATCTGTAAATAATGCTATAATCTCTATTCGTGTATGCCGATGTGGCTCAGTGGTAGAGCAGCTGATTCGTAATCAGCAGGCCACGGGTTCAAATCCCGTCATCGGCTTTTATTCTGTGAGAGTTTCACAAAAGCCTTTTAATAGATTAATACAGTTAGCGATCGCACCTAAATGAGCAATTTCATAACCGTGGGTGTTTTGTGTGGGAAATGCTAAACAAGCAGCACGACCGACATGACCAAATTTCATGGCAATTGAGGCATCACTACCAAAACCGCTGATGATGGCTAATTGTACAGATATATCTAATTGCTTGGCAGAACGGCACAATTGCAGATTCAAGTTTTCATCATATATGCCATAGGCATCTTGAGACAGCAGTACCGGATTTTCCCCATCTTGAATGGGATATTCCGGTGATAAAGGACAAATTTCTAAAGCAATCAAAGCATCTAACTGCTGATTTTGGGTAAAAAATAACGCCCCAATTGCGCCGACTTCTTCTTTGGCTGAGGCGACTAAATACACATTACAAACTGGCTGCTTCAATATTTGGGCTAAAGCTAAAAGAATCGCTACCGAAGCTTTATTATCTAAGGTATAACTGGCAATGTGATCATTTAACCGAATGGGATGTTTGCGATGCTTGCCAACTACCATTCTGGTTCCTGGTCGAATACCTGCGGCTTCTAATTCAGCAGTGGTGCGTTTAGTTTCAATCCAGGCATTTTCCCATTTTACAGGTGTATCTTCTTGCTGAACTTTTTGGGGAGATTCGTGAGAGACATGGCGAGAACCAAAGCTGAGAATACCGGGAATAGTTTCATTATCGCCGAGTAAATCAACAACACCTTCACCGTAAACCCAAGGATAAGCGCCGCCAAGTTTGCGAACTTCTACTCTACCTGCATCGCCGATGGTTTTGACAATTGCGCCAATTTCATCTTTATGAGCCGTAATTGCGATCGCTTTATTAGGGTCTTTTCCAGGAATTTTAGCAATAATATTGTCAGCGCGATCGCTCCAAACTTCTACTCCCAACTCGGCAAATTGCTGAAGTAAAAATTCGTTAATCTCAGTTTCTGCACCACTAGGGGAATGGTGCATGACTAGTTCTTCAATAATCTTAAATAGCTGTTCGTAATCCCACATTCAATTTTCGATTTTGGATTTTAAATTTATATATATTCCATAAATAAATTCCCAGGCTACCCCAAGGGTACTTTAGATGCACATACATTTTTAAACTGTGGATTTTGGATGTTGAATTTACTATCCAAAACCTAAAATTATTCTGTTTCCTGCCTTATCCTAACGATAAATATTCACGCTGACTTAATTATGCAAGCAATATCTGTACAAAAGCCCAACGCACCCCAACCACCAACATTTAGTTCAATTACAGAAGAACGTCTGCACCGCAAACAGCGATTAGCCGCAGCATTACGCCTATTTTCCCGCTATGGTTTTGATGAGGGAATAGCAGGTCATATCACAGCACGCGACCCAGAAACACCCGAACACTTTTGGGTGAACCCTTTTGGAATGCACTTTGGTTTAATTCGCGTCAGTGACTTAATTTTAGTTAACCAAGAAGGTGAGGTTATTATAGGCGATCGCCCAGTTAATCGGGCTGCTTTTGCCATACATTCCCAAATTCACGCAGCTAGACCTGATGCTGTAGCGGCTGCTCATGCTCATTCTATCTATGGTAAAAGTTGGTCGAGTCTTGGTCGTTTGCTTGACCCTCTCACCCAAGATGCTTGTAGTTTTTACCAAGACCACAGCTTATTTGATGACTATACAGGTGTCGTGCTTGACCCGCAAGAAGGCCAGCGGATAGCCCAAACCCTTGGCAAACACAAAGCCATTATCCTCAAAAACCACGGCTTACTTACAGTTGGTCATACAGTTGATGAAGCTGTTTGGTGGTTTATTACAATGGAGCGCTCTTGTCAAGCACAGTTATTGGCTGAGGCCGCTGGCAAACCTAGCCCCATTAAACATGAGTATGCGGAGATAGCGCACTCTCAAGTTGGTTCACACAATTTAGGTTGGTTTAGCTTTCAACCTTTATACGAGATGGTTGTACGTCAAGAACCTGACTTGTTGGAGTGAAAGCCAGTTTCTTTTGTTGGCGCTTGAGTCTAGCGAATGCAACTACAGCACCAAGCGTCAACAACCCTAAAGACACAGAAGGTTCGGGAACAGGTGTTGCTGACTGTCTTAACTGTTGATAAGCATAATCTCCCAATATTTTATGAGCAGTCGTTGTTGGATGCTGGTTATCCCAAAATAAATAATCTTCTGGGTTATTACATAAAGTTGGCGGTGTAGCATTCAAATCTAAACAAGGATTTTCTGCATCAGTAAACCCTAATGCTGCGGGGTTGCTGAAGAGAGAATAGACATCTAAAGGAATAACATCTAAATCTAGAAGCGGATTTTGGTCAAACTGTTTGATAAGTTCCGCTAGTCCTGCATTATGTGCCAGTGTTAATTCACTGAGTCTTTGAGACTCTCCTGCTGTGCGGGCTGCTGGTGTAATCCCTAAATCTGGTAGGTTAGGTACTAGTACTTTTTTAACTCCCAAACCTGCTAGAGCTTGCAATGTATCTGCTAAATTCCCTAAAGTTTCATTAGGGGTGAGACGTGGCTGAAAGCTACCTAAAGTAGGTAGGTAATCATTTGCTCCAGCCCACAATATGTAAAGTGCATTTGGGTCAGCTTGAGGCTGATTATTTAGCAAACTTTGGAATGCTCCAACCTGTTGTGGTAAACCTGGGAGTCCTGCCAATTCAGGAATAGTTAGAGATATGGTATTGTCAGGTGTTGTAGTCGCTCCTCCGAAGGCAAAGTTAATGCCATCTATTGGTGGAAAACCTTGAGTAACTTTAAAAAAGGGGGTTGGAGATTCTAAGTTGAGTTTTTCAGCCAGTTCGTCTATCCAAACTGGGCCATTAGAAAAACGTCCTGGAAAGTATGGAGGCGGCGGAAACTCTGCACCCGGAATAAAAGCTGATACAGAATTGTATACGTTACCTGTGTCTGTAAGACTATCACCAAATGCGTAAATACCAGTAAATTGAACAGCTGAAGCCTTCAAAGGAAGAATAACTGAAAATAAGACAAATCCTGCTGTTACAAGCTGTTTTTTCATGCTTATTTGAAGCCTTGGTTGTTGAGAATTTTTGTAAAATTCAATTATTAAAATTTACTGCATCTAAACCGGGATTTTACATAGTACAGCACTAGTAAATTAGAACAGAGGCATAGTAAATTTAAGTAATAATACTATCTAATATGACTGGCATCCGGTTCAGCCAACACCTAATACTGAAAACATTTATTGTATTTTTAGAATTACGCGAGTTTTAAAAAGGTATCTTAAAATTTGTCTCAGTAAAATTAGCAGGGTAGATATTACTTACCTTGCTTTGGATTACAGATGATTACGGCAAGAGTTGTAGTGATCCTCTGTGCCTTTTTATGGAAAATTGGTATTATGTAGGCGATCGCTTTAACTTCAAAGCATCACTCGCTGATACCCCATCACCGACAGTGCCAAAATACCACAAAGCCGCCGCAGCCTCGGCACGAGTCACAGGTTTTTTCGGTTGAAACAGCGTCGTATAGCCAAATACCCGCCGAATATTTGATTGTTCAGCACTGGGGAAATCAGCCAAAATTGCCCGTAATGCCTTCGGGTCGATTTTCCCAACATCTTGAAAACCCCAAGTTTGTTTAACCGCATCCAAAGTGGCAGTAGGCAAAGCTTGGCGAGTATCTAACGGCACTTTCCACAAAATCAATTGTTCCCGTGTTAAAGGTGCATCTGGACGAAATAAAACTGTGGTTGAGTCTCCCGACAAGGGACTGGGAATCAAGCCAGCCTCAGCTAGTCCCTGAATTGCAGGAAAATCTGCATCTGTTTTCGCTACATCACTAAAAGCAGGCTGCGTAGTTTCCGCTGCTAAACGTATCTGCTTGGCAGAATTGTTCGGATACATCGCATTGTTAGCAGCAACTAACCAACGCGCATACATTCGGCGGGTGATGATTTTCCCCGGTTCAAATAAGTTTGTGTTGCTGGAATTAGCCTTATTTGCTGAAGATTCAACCGACAACACACCCAATGCAGCTAAGTCTTGGATATGTTGACGTAATTCTTGTGGCGCTTTGTTGAGGTCAGAAAATTCTTCAGATGTAGTTGTAGTTGCAGTGGTAGTTGAATTATTAGGCGTAGTGCTTGGTTGGGTGGTTGCAGTGTTAGGTGCTACTGGGCCAATAAACTGCGGATTGCCAGGTTGAGGCGTATTATTATTAGTTGTTGGTGTAGATTGCGCCGTATCAGCACTATTAGGCGCATAATCAATTACTAAACTAGTAGCTGTTTGTGGTTGATTCGGTGCAGCATTAGTAACTGATTGAGCTTGAATGGATACTTTCAATAGCAAATTATTGCGTCGTGCTTCAAAAGTACCAATATCATCGGCTGGTTGTTGTAAGATTTGCCAGCTATTATCCTGCAACTGGCTACGATAAAAGCTGGTAATAAAATTGCTGGGGTCGGAACTCAACCAGCGAGTTGATACTTGATTATTGGAACCACTCGCAGGCGTAACCTCCTGAAGTTTGGCATTGGAATATAACGGAATTTCTTTGGGAAAATCCGCAGGAAGCTGGACTGTTGCTGCGTTCTGTGCTGATTGTGGTTCGCCTTTATTAGTTTCACCAAAAACAACTGGGTTGTTTTGCAGTCGAGAATCAGCCGCCAAAGATTCTTCCAAGCTTTTGGCGGTGGGATTGTTACTACAGGCTGTTAGGGAAGTAAGTAAAACAGCCAAACTTAATAAGGCGGCTGGACGTTTGCAGAGAAGCACAAGCAGAAATTTATAAATTACGTGTCCATTTCTACCCTAGCGCAGACTGGCGAAAGTTCACGTTTGATTAGACAGATTAGATTTGCTGAAGCTCAAATACTATCGTAAATCTACTTATATTGATAATACCCATTTAAATGCTGTTCTGTAACTGTATAGCTTTCTGTGAATTGAAATTGGCTAGTAATGTGAATTCAACAGACTAAACCGTATGAAACAGCAAAAAGCTCGACGCAGCCGAGGGGTAATTTTGACTCTTCACGGCTGGGATAAATTGCAAGCTGCCAAAGCTCATACCAATTCACGAAAAGCCTGATACAAA